>CAXAGK010000047.1:0-13866 GCA_963968305.1 uncultured Rickettsiales bacterium
GATTTAGGTCGGGTGAGGGAATTGGCATGGGTTTGGGCATTGGCCCTAGTGTGAGTCTGGGACGTCTTCCATCGATCATGATGGCAACGCTGGCGATGGTGGCCGCACTCGGGCTGTGGTTCTCGGCCTCTGCCATCGTGCCCGCGCTGCGGGTGCAGGAAGGTCTCGACCCGACGATCGCCTCCCTGTTCAGCAGTGCGGTGCAGGTCGGCTTTGTCTGTGGCACGATTATCAGCGCCGTGTTCGTGCTGGCGGACCGTCTCGACCCGCGCCGCCTGTTTGCACTCTCCGCCGTCGTGGCGGCGGGCGCCAATCTCGCGATCCTGTTGTTCGAGCCGTCCTCGCCGATGGTGATCTTGTGCCGCTTCATTACCGGCATGTGCATGGCGGGAATCTACCCCGTCGGCATGAAGCTCGCGACGACCTGGGCGCAAGGGGATATGGGTTTCCTCGTCGGCACCTTGGTGGGGGCTTTGACCTTGGGCTCCGCCGCCCCGCATCTGTTCAATGCGCTGGCGGGGGTCGATTGGCGCGCCACCATTGCCGCCGCGTCGGCGAGCGCGTTGGTGGCCGCCGTCTTGGTCTTGTTCGTCGGAATCGGCCCCAATATCGGCAAGACGCCGCCCTTCCGCCCTTCCCAAGCCTTGGCCGCGTGGCGCAATAAATCGCTGCGCTATGCCAACTTGGGGTATCTCGGCCACATGTGGGAACTCTACGCCATGTGGACCTGGATCGGCGTCTTTCTGTTCGCCAGCTTCCAGCTCTCGATGGCGGAAGACGACGCCCTGTTGAATGCGTCCCTGGCGACCTTCGGGGTAGTCGGCATCGGTGTCGTCGGCTGCGTCTTGGGTGGCCTGTGGGCAGACCGGGCCGGGCGCACCGTGGTGACGATGGTCGCCATGGCGGTGAGCGGCACTTGCGCCCTCCTGGTCGGGTTCCTGTTCGGCGGCGATCCGGTCTGGCTGATGGTACTGTGTTTGGTGTGGGGCATCGCCATCGTCGCGGATTCGGCGCAATTCTCGGCCAGCATCGCGGAGCTCTCCGACAAGGGCTTAGTCGGCACCATGCTGACAGTCCAGACCGGCACCGGATTTCTGCTCACACTCGGCACCATTCACCTGGTTCCGGTCTTGGTTGATTGGGTCGGCTGGACCTACGCCTTCGCCTTTCTCGCCATCGGCCCGTTCCTCGGCGTGATCGCCATGGGCCGCCTGCGCACGTTGCCGGAAGCTATAAAAATCGCCGGCGGTCGGCGCTAGACCACCCCCGCCGTTATTTCCACCTTCATTGTCATTCCTGCGCAGGTGGGAATCCAGAGAATCCGCGCCCACACACTGGTTTCCCGCCGAGCTCGTCCTCGCGAAAGTGGGAGCGGAAATGACAAATGGGGAGGTATGGAGTGAGTATCCTGAAAGTCGAGGAACGACCCCATGCACAGTAAAACGATACCGCGCACCAGGGTCACCTCCGTCAACCCTAACCCCATCGTTCCCCGGAAACGCGCTCGTGTTATCCGGGGTCCAGCCTGCCCCCGACAACACCGATAAACGCGCGGGACGCTGCCGCAGATGCACCAGAAATTCTTCCATCTGGCGGATCATCTGGCGGAGGTCGCGCGCGTGGGCACGCTCGTTTCATTTCTATGTTTTTGCCCCGTCCTCCGTCTATCTACATACTGCAGGTGTCATGTATGCAGGAAGGACGAATTCATGGAAATGCGGCGGTTTGGGCGGACTGATTTGGAAGTTTCCCGACTGACCTTCGGCTGCGGCGCAGTCGGCGGTTTGATGGTGAAAGGTGAGGCGGCGGACCAAGACCGCGCAGTCGCATGGGCCCGCGCCAATGGGATCAATTTTTTCGATACGGCGGCGAGCTACGGCAACGGGGTTTCCGAGACCAATTTGGGCCGCGCGCTTGCCGGGAACACCGATGGCATTGTCGTCTCCTCCAAGGTTGGTATCGCCGCCGATGAGATGGATGACATCGCGGGCGCCATCTCTCGCTCAATCGATGCCAGCCTGGCCCGGCTAAAGCTCGACCATGTTGATCTCTTCCAGCTGCACAACACGCTGGGGCAGCGGGATAAGGTCGCGCCCGAGCGGGGCGTGCTCGATGCGGAACGCGTGCTCGGCGAAGTCGTCCCCGCATTCGAGAAACTGCGCGATGCCGGAAAGACCCGCTATCTCGGATTCACGGCCAAGGGGGATGCCGAAGACCTGCATGCGTTGGTCGACTCCGGGGCCTTCGACAGCGCCCAGGTTTTCTATAATCTGCTGGTTCCTTCAGCCGGTGAGACGGTCCCGGAAGGCTATCCTTGTGATGACTTCCGCGAGCTGCTGACGGCGGCGGAGTGCCACGGCGTTGGCTCCATCGGTGTTCGAATTCTCGCGGGCGGCGCGCTTTCGGGAAGCCAAGAACGTCATCCCTTAGGGTCGCAGAACGTCGCACCAATCGGCTCCGACACTGACTATGCAACCGACGTAAGGCATGGGCTCACCTTTCGGTCGCTTGTCGACGACGGTATTGCGGAAACATTGCCCGAGCTCGCGATTCGATATGCGATCTCTCACGCAACTCTCTCGACGGTCGAAATCGGCATCGCCAATCTAGAGCAAGTTCAGGGTGCCGCCGCGGCCGTCGAGAAAGGTCCGCTCCCGCCCGAAGCACTCGCGCGGATTAGGGATATCCAAAGCAGTTTTGCGGGGAAATAAAAAATAGGGGGACCGCTTAACTTATCCCCCTATTTGGCGCTAAGCGAACGCCTCGGCTAGAAAGTTCTCCATTGCCTGCCATGACCTGCGGTCGGCGTCAGCTTGGTACATGGCGCCCATGTCCGGCGCATTCGCCTCTGGATTCGTAAAGGCGTGCAACGTATTTCCGTAGCCATGGATTTGCCAATCCGCGCCGCCCGCCGTGAGTTCTTCGGCGAGTGCTGTGACGTCCGCTGGCGGCACCATCGGATCATCCCAGCCGTGCAAAGCGAGCACTTTGGCCTTGATGGCGTTACTGTCGGTGTTTCCCGGCTTATTGAACAAGCCGTGAAAACTCGCAGCACCTTGAAAATCTTCCCCGGTGCGGGCGAGATCCAGGACGCACATTCCGCCAAAGCAGTAACCGGTGGCTGCAGTCTTGTTCGCATCGACTTGCCCTTGGTCGCGGAGTACTTGCAGGCCGACCTTTAGCCGGTTCTGGAGCATCGCGCGGTCCTCCAGGAACGGCGTCATTAGCTTGGTGTTTTCCTCAGGGCCGCTACCGAGCACGCCCTTGCCGTAGACATCCATCGCCAGGCCTGCGTAACCGAGGCTAGCGAGTTTGCGTGCGACTTCTTCTTCAAAGGGGCTACGTCCAGCCCAAGCGTGCACGATCAGTACGCCGGGACGGGGGCCGGAGACGTCACCGTCCCAAGCGAAATAGCCCTCAAGCGCGGCGTCGCCATCGGCGTAATCAATGGTTTTGGTTTGAATGGCCATGAGTGTTCTCCTTCAATCTCTGCGTGGGCCGCGGTG
Source organism: uncultured Rickettsiales bacterium (assembly GCA_963968305.1). Taxonomy (GTDB): domain Bacteria; phylum Pseudomonadota; class Alphaproteobacteria; order UBA8366; family UBA8366; genus UBA6544. The sequence goes on from CAXAGK010000047.1 coordinate 3,507, forward strand.
GTTTCTATAAAGAGAATCTATATGCATTGCCGCACAAAGGAACCTGTCCCCGGATTTTCTTAATCTCCATGTTCTGGTGTGTTTGTCTTTTGGAGAAAGTTCGGCTAACTCTCGTTCTGCAATCAAGGAGTTGTCCGAAAATGTCGATTGAGACCGTCGAGCAGGCCATCGTTTACGTCCTTAAGTTTCAGAAGTCGTTCATTGTGGCAGAGGCCGAAGCGGCTCTCTCGAAGGGTGACGCGGAAGCGGCGCACAAACTTCGCAAGCGTATCGAGAACATGGGGTTCGGCGTCAAAGCAGCGGACCTAACGGACGATCACGAAGAGGCGCGGGTGGACGAACTGTTCGTATGGATTGAGCGGTTTGACCAGGAAGCTGTAAAGCATACGCCCACAAACCGCATCGCCTATGACTTCCTTAAGAATGACGAGGACCTGTTTCTCGTTTGAGCCGGCACGGTGTTGCTGCGTTCAGGTGACGGAGGCGATAAGCGCCCTTTGGCTGGTCTTAAGATAAATCCGGGACAAATTAACTAAAGCGAATCTACAGGCGTGACTGCATCACGTACGCAGTTCCGGATTGTGCGGATTGTGTAGAAGATTACCTGTATCGGTGAGCTGCTACCTCGACGTAACTCTCAGACTTCCGGGTGACAATCCAACATCGTCAGCGGCCCCGTTGGATTTCCGAGCAGAGGTAGGACACATGACGTACCACCGGATTAATTTTTTCTTTTTAAACATCGGTCATTTTTTCGACCATATGTTTGTGTTGATCTTTGCCACGGTGGCGGCGCTCAGCCTCACGACGGAATGGGGCATGACCTATTCCGAGCTCATTCTATACGCGACGCCAGGGCTCGTCGCCTTCGGCGCTCTCGCCGTTCCTGTTGGCTGGCTGGCGGACAAATGGAGCCGTGAGAGCATGATGGCGATCTTCTTCATCGGCATCGGCGCGAGCACGGCTTGTACCGCGCTTGCTGAGACACCTTTGCAAATTGGGGTCGGGTTGCTGTTCATTGGCATATTTGCCGCAATCTATCATCCCGTCGGCATCGCCATGGTCGTCCACGGTCGGGAGAAAACAGGCATTCCGCTCGCGATTAACGGCATCTTCGGTAATATGGGCATCGCGGTGGCCGCCCTCATGGCCGGGTTGCTGATCGACACCAATGGCTGGCGTGCCGCCTTTGTTTTACCGGGACTTATCTCGATCGGTTTTGGCTTCGCCTACATCTTGTTCATTCGCGCCGGCCGCGCCGCACGTGCGGCTGAAGTCGCCAGTGGTGCAGCTGCCAAGAAGGCTGGTGCGGGGACAATGACGATCGATCGTACCCTCATTATTCGAACCTTCGCGATCATCTTCACCACCACTGCGATTGGCGGCTTTATCATGCGGAGTACGACATTCGCCTTGCCCAAAATTTTCGACGAACGACTGATGGATATCGCAAATAGTGCGACTTTAATTGGGATGTATAGTTTTCTGGTTTTTGCTGTTGCCGCGTTTGCGCAGCTCGCCGTCGGGTATCTCATCGACCGCTATTCCATTCGCATTATCTTTGCCGTCGTCGCGGCGCTGCAGGCCATCTTCTTCGTCATTATGGTAAATTTAACCGGGCTACCGGCACTCCTTATCTCGCTTGGATTCATGCTGGTGGTGTTCGGGCAGATCCCCATCAACGACGTGCTCGTCGGTCGCATCACGCGGAGCGAGTGGCGCAGCCGCGCCTACGCCCTTCGATATGTGATAACGTTCTCAGTCTCTGCGACGGCGATACCGTTGATTGCCTGGATTCACGCCGAATGGAGCTTCGTTATCCTCTTCATTATGATGGCTATAGGTGCAGCAGGTACCTTCACAGTTGTCTTCTTCTTACCCAACGCGATCGCCAAACCGAAACTTTCCTGAATGTTTAATCCCGGGAACGTAGGCGAGACCGAGGGCAGCCTATGAGGCGGGGCAACCAATCTTGCCGCTCTGTGGTGTTGATCTACTTTACTGACCGGTCGTCCCCACGGGGTGATCTACGTCACCAGGGCCTCTCACATGGGAACTGGATAACTTAAGATCAGTTAGACCCTTTCTGAAAATGCAGCAACAGTCTTTAAAGCTCCATCGCGGCGCGGTATGAGCGGAAAAATCCCGACATACGAGGCAGTAGTCATCGGCAGCGGCATTTCCGGTATGTACGTCACATATCGTCTGCGCGAGCTCGGGGTGAACTTCCGCGTGTTCGAGGCCGGCTCCGACGTCGGCGGTACGTGGTATTGGTGCCGCTATCCGGGCGCCCGGTTTGACTCTGAAAGCTGGTCCTACGGCTATTTCTTCGACAAGGAGCTGCTGCAGGAATGGGACTGGAAGGAACATTTCTCGCCGCAGCCGGATACACTCGAATATCTGAACCTTGTCGCCGACAAGCACGACTTCCGCCGCGACATAACTTTCAACGCCAAGGTCTCCGCCGCTGAATTTGACGACGAATCCGGCCAATGGACCGTCACCTTTGAAGATGGCAGCCGGGTGCGCGCAACGCTCGTTATTTCCTGTCTTGGTGTGCTCTCCGCGCCGACGCTCCCCAACATTCCGGGCCGCGACGACTTCCGGGGCCAAGCCTTCCACACCGCCCGCTGGCCGCACGAGCCGGTATCGTTCGAGGGCAAGCGGGTGGGTGTCATCGGCACGGGTGCGACCGCGATCCAGGCGATCCCGGAAATAGCCAAGACGGCTGAACATCTGACCGTGTTCCAGCGCCATCCCAACTGGGCGGCACCGCTGCATAATTCAAAGATCACGCCGGAAGAGCAGAAGGACATCAAATACCGCTACGAGGAAATTTATGCTCGCTGCTGGGAGACGGCCGGCTGTTTCATCCACACCCCAGATCCGCGCAGCGCCCTCGACGCCACGCCGGAAGAGCGGGAGGCTTTCTGGGAGAAGCTGTATTCCGAACCCGGATTCGGTATTTGGATCGGCAATTACCGGGACATCCTGACGGACGAGCGCGCCAATGCGCTCGCGACCGAGTTCATGACCCGCAAGATTCGTGAGCGGGTCAACGACCCGAAGATTGCCGAAAAACTGATACCGAAGAACCACGGCTTCGGCCTCCGCCGCCTGCCGCTGGAGAGCGGCTATTTCGAGGCCTATAACCGCTCGAACGTCCAGCTTGTCGACACGCTTGAAACACCGATCGAGCGTATCACCGCCGAGGGTGTCCGAACGACAGCGGAGGAGCACGAGCTCGACATCCTGGTCTACGCCACCGGCTTCGACGGGGTGACCGGCGGCTACGACAATATCGACATCCGCGGGCCTGGCGGCCGGCGCCTCCGGGATGACTGGAAGGACGACCTGCCGAAGACCTTTCTCGGCGTCATCAATGATGGCTTTCCGAATTTGCTGATGGTGCTGGGACCGCACACCTCGCGCGGCAATATCCCGCGCCACATTGAGAAGATCGTCGACTTTAACATTGGTATCATCCGCCACATGCGGGAGAACGGCTACAGCCGTGTCGAGGCTCGCCCGGAAGAGGCGGAAAAGTGGCTGGCTCAAGTCAAGGACGTCAACGAGGGCCGCCTCGCGGGCCAAATACCGAGCTGGCAGACGGGCGTGAACGTCAATGTCCCCGGACGTCAGACCATCCGCGTACTGGGATATTACGGCGGCGCCATACGCTACCGCGAGCAGACGGAGCAGGTCGCCGCCGGGGGATACAAGGAACTGATGTTCGACTGACGCCTTAGTGGCGCCGGGGAGCCTCTAGGCGAGCGTTCCATCTTGAAGTTCGGGAATAGGCGCATCGTAATAGGGCAGTTTGTCAACGCGCGGTGTCCAAGAGCCATCGTCTATGCATTTTTGGACGTGCTTTGCGATTTCTTCCATTGTTGCAAACCAGACGTCACCAGTGTTTTGCATATACTCGATCATCTCGCCTATGCGTTCGCACCGTGCCAGACGTCCGGATACGAAGGGATGCCAAACGGTAATCCACAACCCCTGATGCCGACGCATCGCTTCGAATTCAGACATAAAGACATTCATGGCTTCATCCGGTGATTTGATCGGCATCATGTAGTGCATATCAGGTGCGTGGGTGAAATGTGGCCAGTCGTCCATCGCCCATTGTGTTGGAAGCTCAATAATCTGACCTTTGTCCGTTTGTAGAACATAGGGGATGTCATCCCCCATCAGACTGGCGTCATAAATTATTCCTTTATCAATCAGGAAATCGGTAGAGCTTTTAGAATAATTATAGAGTGGCGCACGCCACCCTCTCGGGTTTTTGCCGGTCATTTTTTTGATGACGTCAATTTGGCGATCAAACCAATAGAGTTCCTCTTCCGGCTTCAACTTGTTAGGGTTCTCATGCAGATACCCGTGCGCCGCTATCTCGTGCCCACCTTCCAAAATCATTTCAACCAGATGGGGGTATCGCTCCATGCACCACGCCGGGTAGAAGAATGTCTGTTTAATGTCATAGCGTTGGTACATATCCAAAATTCTCGGGATGGCGACCACATCATATTTAAGCCAAGACATTGTCGCCATCATATCCGGCGCTCTTTCGCCATGCTCAAGGTGGAGGATACTATCTGTGTCGATATCAAATGTGATGGCGCAGGCTACTTTGGCATCGTTTGGCCATGGAACTGGATTTTTGATCATTGAAACGTCCTCGGTTGAATGTCTGGATTTCTAGGCGATGCTAGTTTGACTTCATGGCGATGCAGTCGGCCTGAATAAGCAGCCCCGGTTGGGACAATTCATAGGCCCTTACCGGTGTCATGGCCGGGCTGGAATGAGGGGCCATTTCTGCCCAAACGGCCATGGCTGCATGGAGTTCTTCACTGACGTCATTGCCCTCGGACGCGAAGAACAAATTTAGCTTCACGACATCATCAAGTGTTGCACCCGATGGCGCCAAGGCGTCTTTGAGGCGCCCAAATACGATCCTTGACTGTTCCCCTATATCGCCTGGTGCCATGACCTCGCCGTCAAGTCCTTGTGCGACTTGTCCACCAATCCAAATTTCACCCAGCGCTTTGATACCGTCCGTAAAATAACCATCATGAACCTTTGTTAGCGCGGTTCCAATTGATGCGCGCTCGTGGGTGCCCTTAAAAGCCATGGCATCGATTTCGAGATCAAGCCCAGGATAAAGCAGATCAACGCCAAAACAGGTCACAGCGGGGCCACTGGATCCAAAGTATTCCTTGGTTACATCTAAAATTCTGTCCAAGAATGGCGTTCCATCAGACTCTGTGCTGTCATATTTCACACATATTTTGACATGCCCAACATCTTCGAATGATGCGCCGCCATCTTTCAAAACATTGCCGATGAAATCGTAAATTGCGCGGGTTTGTGCGCTTAAATCACCAACGTGGACGGAATCACCGTTTTGGTCGGAAGAAATTTGGCCTCCAACAAAAACTCGACCGCCGACCTCCCAACCTTGCGAAAGCGGCACTGGAATACTCCAATCCCAGCTGCCCTTGGGCATAATGCGTTTGCGGTTAGATCTAGATTCACCCTGCAGGGCGATTCCTTCAATTTGAATGAGTTGCCCGTGATATGGCATTCCCTTAATTCGAACCGCAGTCGCCGCTGGACCCGGATTGGGGAAATACTCAAGGCGAACCTTGGTCATTTTCTCCCAATATTCAGTTGCATCTTCATCTGCTCCGTCAAACACATAGTAAGTATTTAGACGCACAAGATCGCTTAATTCTAACCCAGCACTCGCAAGTGTGGCTTTCATGTTTTCGAACACGCATCGCGTTTGCGAACTTATATCCCCAGGCGCAACAAGTTCGCCATCATGGGTCAACGCTTGTTGTCCGCTGATGAAAACCTGATCTCCAATTTCTATAGCTTGAGAAAATGGAGAGGCTGTCTTCCAACGCCAATTGCTGTCTGTGTATTTTTTTGTTTCGTGAGACATTTATCGTTCCTGTGCATTAGAAAACGCGATCATATTCCTTTGCGATTGGCGCAAGCGAAGCTTGAGTCAAAGGAAAAGGCCCGTGCCTCAAGCCTTGCGGTGAACTGCGCTATACAGTCTCCGCCTGAGTTGCGTTTCGTGCCGTCACCAGTTTGATATCACGCAGCTAAAGGCTCAATCTCATTCTCATAGCGTATTGCAATGGGATCTACATTATGCCGACCGAGGAAGAGCCCTTTTTGCGAACATTTTACGACCGCGTTAGCAACCGGACGACGGCCTGCCTCGTATTCACGCAGAGCTTGATCAACATTTTGGGTTTTAGCGAATTCGTCTCGTAGAGCCAGCGCATCAACAAAGGTCTGACTCGCCCCTTGAGCCATATCCGGCATCATTGGATGAGCCGAATCGCCAATAAGAGTAACACGCCCGTATGTCCACTTATAAAGAACTCCCTCAACATCGAGTAGTGGGCTTTGTACAAGTAAGTCTTTCGGCGTATTGCTGAGTGTTTGTGGAATGGGTGTTTTTGTCCAACTGCTGAAAAATTCGAAGAACTCTTCAAAGGTGTTAGCGCCAGATACTGATCCAAACCAGTACGCCTTTCCCTTGCCAATTGGGATAAAAGACAACCAGCCCCCTGCCGCGTAAAATCCGGTTTGGGCGGCGGGATCCACATCGACGTCATTTAGGTCAATAACGGAACGGAAGCGATATGCATAGAGATCGTTGGGGCGGAAAGTTACGCCGCCAATCAATTGCTCGCGGACATTGGAATTGATGCCATCAGCGCCGATGATGACATCGGCTTCATAGGTTTCGCCATTGCTAAAACGGCAAATCGCCTTGTCATCTGCATTTTCCACCGAAACCACGTCGTGGCTGAATTTGATCTTCTCTAGACCTACAGCGTCGCCTAACATCTGGGCCAGTTTTGGCCGAAAGAGTCCGACCGCGGGGGCACCATATTTCTCTGGCCAATTGCTCGTATCAGTCGAAAATAGCTGCTTCCCTTCAGGATCAAGCTCAATGTAGCTATCAAGTTTAACCGCAATTTCATCGTATTGCTGGCGAAGACCCAGGCCATAAATTGCCCGCCCGGCATTTGGCCAAAGATTGAAGCCGGTACCTGTCGTTCTGATGTCGGGCGCCTTTTCGAATACATCCACTTCGTAGCCTAATGACAACAAACCTATCGCCGCAGAAAGTCCGCCCACTCCGGCACCACAAATTCCAATTCTCATTTCGTTTTCCCTCTCTTCTGCCGGAAGCGTTATATGAAACAACGACAACCCTATAACCTGACTTTCCGTCTATCTTCCTAAAGTCTGGCTCGTTGACGTGGCACCAGGCCAATCAACAGTACCGAAGACGCAATTTAGGCGCTTTCAGCCACGTCGACGTTAGATTTCGTCGACACCTCATGCTCAGCCAGAAGAATCCGACGCGCAGAAAATCAGCCTAATGTGGGAATTGTTACCACAAGTATAACGAAGCGCAAGCTCGCGAGTAACCAACGGTCATTGCTGATTTGACAGGCGGGCGGTTACGACAAACTACAGTTTTCGAGACATGAGAATTGGCGATGCCCGCGCGACGGTGGCACGGTCTTCGGCTCAGGAATTGAGTTTGGTTCTCTGGGGAAGGCTAGGTCCAAGCGGCACCTTGAGATTCAACTCCTGGGCCGTATTTTGACAAGTATGCTAGTGCCGCTCGTCCTCAGATGTGGAAGGTCAAGCTATGAAGGATGAATTCGAAAAGAACGGCTATTACGTCCTGCGGGGCGTCCTGACGGAGGCGGAAGTGGACCGTCTCGCAGGGCCGATCCGCGCAGCCTTTAACCGCGGCGATTATGATACCTATAAGGAGGGGTCGGCATATCCATTGCCGGGTATCCATTCAATGGGCCCGCGGGTTTTGGAAGAACACCCGGACATCGCGGAAGTTAGCCTCGCACACCCCGCGATCATGGCAGCAATCCAAGAGCTCTTCGGTGAGCCCGCCACATTGGCGCAATATTGGTCCATTATGCGCCCACCAGGAGCGGGTTTGAGCGACAAGCCGTTCGTTAAAGGCAGCGGCGCCCATTACGACTACAAGCCTTGGCGAAGCGTCGGCTCCTACGTCAAATGGATGTTCGCGGTGATCCCCTTCATAGACTACACGGAGACCGCAGGCCCGCTCGCCGTATCGCCCGGCTCGCACCGTAAATCCACCCTACTGCCGTCGAACGGTCGCGTACATCAGGTGGACGCCGCCCAGGTTCCCGAGGCGCATAAAATCGAACTGATAGATCCGTCCTTGAAGAAGGGCGATGTCGTCTTGATGAACGGGTTCCTGTGGCATGAGGCGCGCCCCAATTACGGCAACTCCGATCGCTGCGGGCTCTATATGAAGTTCCACGCAAAATCATCGCCACCCGCCTGCGGCCCGACAATCTACCCGTCCGCCGTGCACGACTTCCTGACGGACGATGCCAAACATCTCATCCCCTACCATCGGGGCGATGGTCAATATGCCGCGCTGCGCGATGGGGCGGTAGGCGGCATCGACGAGGCACGATTGTTGATTGAAGACAGCGACGAGAAGGTGCTCGTCATCGGAAATGACACCGACGGCTGGCGGCTTCCGAAATTTGCCGCCGCGGAGGATCCAACCGCGGGTATTCTGGATGTCTGCAATGTCATGGGTTCCGTGGTCGCGGAAGCGCGCGAACAACTCGGATTGCATATGCCGTGGCTCAGCTGGCTGGTCGACCTCGCCGAGCAACCGGACGATGACGATACGGGAGAGTGGCGATGCCGGGTATACGGCCATCGCCTGCAAACCGCAGCAACGGACCTCGACGCATCAAGTGACGCAGGGGACCAACACCGCTGGATGTCGGTTGACGACCTTGAAGAAGCACAGTCGGCCGACGCATTGGATCGCGGCGCGGAAGTCCTCGACTGGCTGCGTATGTGGCAAAACCAAGAGGATGAGGAGGGACGCCCCGTCACCCGTAGCTACGGCGTCCCCACCACCCATGTCCAGTTTTTCAAGTACAATGGAAACGGCAATCCGGAAGGCACTTATCGTGTCGGTGAATTCGACGAAGACGGCCAGCCTATGCCGGCCGGAGTATAGGCGTCGTACTCGTAAACCCTCTGGTGTTCAGAGCAGGTCCTTCGCTTCTTGCCTGTTAGCGTATTTCGTCACGGACAATCCCCGCGCCCGCGACCATCGCCTTGATCTTGCCGAGCGCGGAGGCTCGCGGCATGTATTTCAGGCCGCAGTCAGGAGCGATGATGATGCGCTCAGCTGCGCAATGAGGAAGTGCGCGACGAATGCGCTCTGCAACGGTCTCAGCTGACTCCACCTCGTGTGTCGAGAGGTCAAGCACGCCAAGAATAATCTTCTTTTCTGGTAATTCTTCCAAGACCACACAATCGAGTTCCGACTGCGCGGTTTCGATCGAAATACTGTGCGTAGTACAACCGGCCAGTTCCGGCAGAAAAGAATAACCTTCGGGCCGCGCGTGGATAATCGCGGCGTAGCCGAAACAGATATGCACCGCCGTTTCGCCCTCGACGCCTTCGAGTGCCCGGTTCAACGCCTGTAGGCCGTATTTGCGCGCTTTTTCCGGACGGGCCTGCATGTAGGGCTCGTCCAGTTGAACGACATCCGCACCCGCTTCGAACAGGCTTTTGACCTCCGCATTCACCGCTGCTGCGTAGTCGAGCGCTAGATCTGCCTCATTGTCGTAGAACTCGTTCTGGGCCTGTTGGGTCATGGTGAACGGGCCCGGCACGGTCATCTTGATGCGCCGGTCAGTATGGGCCCGCAGAAACTTCACATCTTCAACTTCCACCGCATGCTTGCGGTGAATTTTGCCGACGATACGCGGCACCGGGTTTGGGTGTCCGCTGCGGTCAAGGGCGGTTCCCGGATTGTCGATATCGACACCGTCGAGCGCAGTGGCAAAACGGTTCGAGTAGCTTTCGCGTCGGATCTCGCCATCGGTCACGATATCGAGGCCCGCCTCCTCCTGCTCGCGGATTGCGACCAGCGTCGCGTCATCTTGCGCCTGCGCGAGGAATTCCGGCGCGACCCGCCACAGTTCGCGCGCGCGCGTACGTGGTGGGAACCGTCCGGCCAGTTTTTCTCGGTCAATCAGCCAGTCGGGTTGCGCATAGGATCCGACGAGGGAAGTTGGTAGCAGTGTGTGGCCTGTTTTGCTCATAGAATTTTCCTTCTCACTCTTTCCGCCCACTCGATGATCGCTCGCGCCTCACAACACCTCGAACGCATAGATCTGCGCCATGATCGCTTTGTCGTCGAACGGTGTCGAATCGTAGCGACCCGAGGTGCCTGCATGGCGCCATTTTCCGGCGTCTGCCAATTGCTTGGCCTGGGCCTCGATCTGTTCGC
>CAXAGK010000048.1:0-13832 GCA_963968305.1 uncultured Rickettsiales bacterium
GTGTGGATGTGTCGTTCACCAATTCCGCGTTGTTCATGACAATCGCAGTGGTGGTTGCGTCTTCGTTCCTCGTCCTCGGCATGCGCGGCAGCACCATTGTGCCAGGTCGCTGGCAAGTCGCGGTCGAACTCGCCTATGAGTTTATCGCCGGATTGCTGAAAGACACGATCGGCCAGGAAGGTCGTCGCTATTTCCCTATCATCTTCACCCTTTTCATGTTCGTGTTGCTCGGCAATTTGCTCGGCATGTTGCCCTATAGCTTCACCTTCACCAGCCACATCGCCGTTACCTTCGCGATGGCTATCCTCATCTTTATCAGTGTGACGATCCTCGGTTTCGCGCGTCACGGCATGCATTTCTTCTCGTTCTTCGCGCCTCCCGGTACTCCGGTCTATATGCTGCCCTTGCTGATACCAATCGAAGTAATTTCCTATCTTTCACGCCCGATCAGCCTGTCGGTGCGGCTCTTTGCGAATATGCTCGCGGGGCACACACTGATCAAGGTGATCGCCGGATTCATCGCCGTGCTTGGCGTCGCGGGCGTCATGCCGCTGGCCCTTGTGGTTGCGCTGACGGGGTTGGAAATACTCATCGCTTTCCTGCAGGCCTATGTCTTTGCGATCCTGACCTGCCTCTACATCAACGACGCGATCCATCTCCACTAGGTCGCATTTCAAACCAATTTCGACGAACAACATTTATCTTAAGAAGAGGACATCACCATGGAAGTAGAAGCTGCAAAAGTCATCGGCGCGGGCCTTGCCGTTATCGGCATGATCGGTTCGGGAATCGGTATCGGTAGCGTTTTCTCATCGTTCATTATCGCGGTTGGCCGCAACCCCGCCGCCCGCGGCGAGGTTTTCACGATGACGATGCTCGGTTTCGCGCTGGTGGAAGCCATCGCGCTCTTCGCGCTCGTTATTTCGCTTCTCATTCTGTTCGGTTAAGCACGGGCAACGCCCGGTAGTCCGGGAGTAGGCGCATGCCACAGCTCGACTTATCGACCTTCCCACCGCAGCTAGCTTGGCTTCTGATCACCTTCGTGGCGCTTTATCTTGTCGTCTGGAAGGTGGCCATGCCGCGAATCGTCGACATACGCGATTCACGTCAGCAGCGGATCGAGGACAACCTCGGGAAAGCGGAAACGCTTCGCAAGGAAGCCGAAACCGTGTTGGCGGCGTTGGAGAAATCCCACGCCGATGCGGCGGCGGAAGCCCAAGGCATCCACCGCGACACGGCCCAATCCATCGCCGAGGCTCGAGCCAAACTGCAGGATGAAACTGCAGCTCGGCTCTCCGAGGAAACCCAGGCTGCTGAAGGCCGAATCGCGCAAGAACAAGCCGCCGCCCAGGGAACGATCCCCGAAGTGGCCGGTGACGTGACCCGCGCCGCGGTCCAGCGCTTGATTGGGGCGGAAATAGCCGAAGCCGATGCTAAGAATGCCGTCGAAGCGGCGATGCAGGGAGGTGCCTGATCATGGATGCATTGATCCACGATCCCACTTTCTGGGTTGCGATTGCTTTTGTGCTATTTGTGATCGCCGTCTTCAAACCGATCCGAGGCGCTATGCTCGGTGGATTGGACACGAAGATCGCAGAAATTCGGCAAGAAGTCGAAGAGGCCGAAAAATTGCGCGAAGAAGCGCAAAGCTTGCTGGCGAACTATCAACGCCAACAGCGCCAAGCCTTGCAGGATGCGGAAAACATTGTCATCCGCGCACGCGAGGAAGCGGAACGCCATCGGGCCGACGGCGAAGAAGCAATGAAGGAAATGGTCCGCCGCCAAGAAGAACAGGCGCGCGACAAGATTGCACAAGCGGAAGCGGCGGCCATTCAAGAGGTACGGGCCATGTCCGTCGAACTGGCGATGAAGGCGGCTGAAAAGCTGCTGACCAACCGACTGACGGGTGCCGAAGGTGGCCGACTGATCGATCAATCGATCGAGGAAATTCCAAGCAAGCTTCAGTAAATTTTCGAATTTACGACAAGATTTGATTAAGGCCCTGCATCGCGGGGCTTTTTTCTTGGACCCTCTAACGCGTTGTCAGCTGCGATGTGCCGCCATACTATCCGATTTAACAATACCCGCGATTGAATCGATTAAACCATGCCGTATGTGAAGCGCACAGCAGCGGGACGAATTTCCGCCGTCTTCGACCGGCCAAGCCGTGATGCGAAGGAGCGTGTCCGCGCGAACGATCCCGAGCTCTTAAAATTCCTGGGTCTCGCACCGACACAATCGGTCGATACACCGCCGGTAGACGCCGTCCTCGAATCATACGATTCGGTGGAACCACAGATTGACGATCCCTACGTCCTGCCACCGGCCTATGACGATGCGCTCTATGACGAATTCCAGGAATTTGTGAATGCTGGGGAAGATTGCACCATTGCGTTCGAACCGGAACCGGAACCGAATTCTCCCTCCCCGACGATATGCCACACAACTCCTTCGAGGATGATGAATTCAATGGCGGTTTTGATCTTGAGGGCGTCGATTCGTAACATACACGGTCCAATAATCGTGCGGCCTCCGAAATAGCGGAAGCGCCGGTGGCTGAGGCGCCGGTTTTCGAGAGTGGAGATATCCCTTCAACCCCGGCACCGCGCCCTCTCAGTCCGCTCCTGCCGCTACAAAGCCGGCGACACCAGCAGCACCTGTGGAGTCAGAGGTAGAGGTTACCGATGACGGTAGCGAAGCGTCCGGTAATTTAGACGGTACAGCGCTTCGACAGCTCGATGCATCGGATTTGGAGATGGCGCGGATCACCGAAGATTTAATCGACCTATTGATCGGCCGGAACATAATTAACTTCACCGATTTTCCCGGAATGGCGCAGACGAAGCTCATCAATCGCCGGGCCTTGCGGAGCAATATGTCCGCACGGACCAACCTGGTCGGCGACGAAGAAAATATTTTCTAAGTCTATTCTGCCGCGTCCAAGTACGCATCAAGCGGCGGGCAGGAACAGACTAGGTGGCGATCCCCATAGACTTGATCGATCCGGTTCACTGGCGGCCAGTACTTATCGTCGCGCAGCGAATGGACTGGATATGCGGCCACCTCTCTGTCGTATGAACGTTCCCAATCACCCATCACGTCATCAACAGTATGGGGAGCGTTCGATAGGGGATTGTTCTCCTGGTCATAGTCTCCGGATTCAATCCGCCGTACTTCCTCGCGAATCGAGATCATCGCATCGCAGAACCGGTCGAGCTCTGCCTTCGATTCGCTTTCGGTCGGCTCGATCATCAAAGTCCCGGCCACCGGCCACGACATGGTTGGCGCATGAAACCCATAATCCATCAGCCGTTTGGCGATATCCTCGACACTGACGTCGGCGGCGTCCTTAAGCGGCCGGACATCGATGATACATTCATGGGCGACAAGTCCGTTGGTCCCTTTGTAGAGGACAGGAAAATGCGGCTCGAGACGCCGCGCCATGTAATTGGCATTTAGGATCGCAATTTCGGTTGCTCGCTTTAACCCATTCGCCCCCATCAGAGCGATATAAGCCCAAGAGATCGCCAGAATACCGGCACTGCCCCACGGCGCTGCCGAAACCGGACTACTGTCGGCCGCGGCACCCTCGAGGTGCGAATGGCCGGGTAGAAAGGCCGTCAAATGAGCGCACACACCGATGGGTCCCACGCCGGGACCGCCGCCGCCATGGGGTATGCAGAAGGTCTTGTGCAAATTGAGATGTGCCACATCTGGGCCAAAATTTCCGGGCCGTGCGACCCCTACCAAGGCGTTCAAATTCGCACCATCCATGTACACTTGTCCGCCATGACGGTGCACGATATCGCAAATATCAACGATTCTCTCCTCGAAAACACCGTGGGTCGACGGATATGTCACCATCAACGCAGCCAACGATACAGCATGTTCCGCGGCCTTCGCGGCCAAGTCATCAACATCAATATTGCCGTTCTCGTCGCAGCCGACCACCACGACCCGCATGCCGGCCATCACGGCGCTTGCCGGATTGGTACCATGAGCGGAGCTCGGTATCAGGCAAATGTCCCGGCCCTTCTCATCCTGGCTTTCGTGATAACCTCGGATCGCCAGTAACCCCGCATATTCTCCTTGCGAGCCCGCATTAGGCTGCAGGGAGACCGCGTCGAAGCCAGTGATTTTACACAGCATATCCTCCAACCCCTTTGTCAGCCGGATAAAGCCTTCGGCTTGATCTAAGGGCACAAAGGGATGGACATTCGCGAATTCCGGCCATGTCACCGGGATCATTTCCGTCGTCGCGTTCAGCTTCATGGTACAGGAACCGAGCGGGATCATCGAACGGTCGAGCGCGATATCCTTTTGCTGTAGTTGGCGCAGATACCGCAGCATTTCCGTCTCGGAATGATGTTGATGAAAGACTGGATGCTCCAAATACCCTGACGCGCGGCGCAACGCGGGCGGCAGACCACTCGCCTGTTCGCCGTCGAGCGCTTCAATGTCAGAGACGTCTTTCCCTATCTCGAAGATCGACCACAGCGCCGCGATATCGGCGCGCGTCGTGCTTTCGTCGAGCGACACGCCCACGTGGTTCCCGTCGATCGGCCGCAGATTATATCCAGCTGCACGGGCACGCTCATGGATCGGACCCGCCCGGTCCACACGCAAGGTCAAAGTATCAAAATAGTACTCGTTCTCAATCTCGATCCCTGCTTGCGCCAACCCCGAGGCCAGGATCGACGTCATCCGATGCACGCGTTCTGCAATCGTGCGAAGGCGTTCCGGCCCGTGATAGACCGCATAACAACCTGCCATCACCGCTAATAGGACCTGCGCCGTACAAATGTTGCTGGTCGCTTTCTCCCGCCGGATATGTTGCTCGCGCGTCTGCAGGGCAAGTCGCAAGGCCGGGCGGCCGGCAGTGTCGACTGACACGCCGACGAGGCGGCCCGGCATCGCCCGCTTATGAGCATCCGAAGTCGCGAAAAATGCCGCGTGTGGCCCGCCGAAACCAAGGGGTACACCGAAACGCTGTGCGCTGCCGACCGCGATATCCGCCCCCCATTCGCCAGGCGGCGTCAATAAGGTCAACGCCAACAGGTCAGTGGCGACGACAAGCAAGGCGCCCGCCCCATGCAAGTCATTCGATAGTTTTTGGTAGTCGTGAACTTCGCCATCGCTCGACGGATACTGCAGTAACGCGGCATAAACATTTGAGGAGTCCAAGTCTGCAAACGGGTCACCCACCACTAACTCAATACTGAGAGGTGCCGCGCGAGTCCGCAGAACAGCGATGGTCTGGGGATGGCAATCGGCAGCGACGAAGAAGCGATCGCTTTTCACTTTGCCAACCCGGCGGCACATGGTCATGGCCTCCGCCGCCGCCGTCGCTTCATCGAGCAACGACGCATTGGCGATCTCCATCCCCGTAAGGTCGGCCACCATGGTCTGGAAGTTTAACAAAGCTTCGAGTCTGCCTTGTGAAATTTCCGGCTGATAGGGGGTATAGGCAGTGTACCAACCCGGATTCTCCATCACGTTTCGCATGACAACCGGTGGCGTGATGCAGTTGTAATAGCCCATGCCGATCAGCGATTTACCGGCAGTATTGGATTGTGCCATCTCACGGAGTTCCGACAAAACGTCGGCCTCGGTCCGGCTTGGCGGCAAATCCATCGGCGACGGGTCGCGAATCGTTGATGGTACGGCCGCGTCGATCAGCGCGTCCAGTGACGCTATTCCAATATGCTCCAGCATAGCGGCGGTATCAGCCGCGTGAGGCCCAACGTGACGTGAGATGAAATCGTCGGTTTGTTCCAATTCGTGAAGAGATTGAACGCTACTCGGCATGGCGATAGTGCTCCTGCAGTTTCTGCTAAAAGGCGGTCGAACTAGGCGATAAAAGCTTTGTAGGCCGCTTCATCCATGAGGCCGTCTAATTCGGTCATGTCCGCAAGCCTAATTTTAAAGAACCAACCGCCGCTTTCCGCCGCCGCGTTCACTGTCTCCGGCGTATCGGCCAATATATCATTCGCTTCAACGATTTCACCGGCCACCGGCGCGTAAATCTCCGATGCCGCCTTTACAGATTCGACGACACCGGCCTGATCGCCTTTCCCAAGCGCGGTGCCCGCCTCCGGCAATTCAACAAAGACGATGTCGCCCAGCTGCTCCTGTGCAAAATCAGTAATGCCGACCGTACCCACATCGCCCTCGATGCTGATCCATTCGTGATCTTCGCTGTATTTAACTTCGGCCATGATTGCCTCTCCCCTTGTTAACCTCGGTAATAACGCTGTTCGACGAACGGCAGGCGAACCACCATCGCGTCATGCATCTTGCCCCGCACTTCCGCCGTAATCGGCGTATCAGCTTTGGCGCATCTTGTCTCAACATATCCCATCGCAATGGGTCCGCCGACGCTCGGACCAAACCCGCCACTGGTAACCTCACCGATCGGCGTGCCCTCACTATCGAACAGTTTGGTATGTTCGCGCATGGGCGCCCGCCCTTCCGGCTTGATTCCGACACGGCGTCGGGTCACGCCATCGGCGATTTGTTGCTGGACGATTGCAGCACCTGGAAATCCGCCCTCGGTACGCCGACGTTTGCCGACCGACCATAGAAGCCCAGCCTCTACCGGCGTCGTTGTCTGATCGATATCGTGCCCATAGAGACAAAGTCCGGCCTCAAGGCGCAGTGAATCCCGCGCGCCCAATCCAATGGGCGCGACACCGTCCAGCGCCAACAGCCGCTGAGCCAGCGCTTCGGCATCGCTCGACGTACAAGAAATTTCATAGCCATCCTCCCCAGTATAGCCGGAACGCCATACCCGGCAGTCGACATTGGAGACAACACATTCGGTATAAGACATAAACGGCATCTTGGAGAGCTCTCCCTGGCCAACCGTCTCCATGAGCGATGCAGCCGCGGGGCCCTGTATCGCAATCAGGGCGCGGTCGGGGAGTTCGACAAGCTCAATCCCCGGCGGCAAAGCCGCCTGGATATGCGCAATGTCCTCGGCCTTGCACGCAGCATTGACGACTAACAACAGACGGTCGCCTCCGTTCGTCACCATCAAATCGTCGAGGATGCCGCCTCGGTCATTCGTGAGTTGGGTATAGCGCGTGGTTCCGGGCGCGAGGCCACAGATATCCCCAGGCACCAATGTCTCGATCAGCGCTGCGGCACCGTCGCCCCGCAGTTCCGCCTGCCCCATATGCGAGACATCGAACAATCCAGCGGTGGCACGCGTGTGCAGGTGTTCCTTGAGGATACCCAACGGATATTGGACGGGCATCTCAAATCCCGCGAAGGGCACTAATTTCCCGCCCAACTCCTGATGCAAGGCGTGCAGCGGGGTGCGCTGAACATCCGTCAGCTCGTCTTTGGTCTGGGAGTCTTTGTTCATTCGGTCCCTCCGACATCGCGCGGCTGAGGTCCGCCCCTACCTTGGGACGATACCTCCCCGCTCTGTCGTGGAACCTGAGAGTGTCACCGTCGAGACGGCTTACACCTTCGGTGAGCCGCAGGTTGTCGCCACGGCCGCTTTCCAGAGTGCCCTCCCCTTACGGTCCATTTGCCTGAGAGATTCCGGGGCGGTTGCTCCTTCGGCGCCCGCGCACTACGCGGGTCTCTCCCACAAGGGTCGATGGGCATATTGCCGACGAAACCTCGCCGACGAGTATAAGGCTACAAGAGCCCGAGCGAATGTCAACTAAGCAGGCAGCCCTAACGCAGGCGTCGGCGATTGAATTCCAGCTCTTCGGGCGTCATCTCGAATCCGGCATAGACCGTGTAAGTCGCCGGATCGATATTTTCCTTCCGATCGATTTCAACAGAAACAGTATCTTCGAATAGAACCTCCCGTTGCGCACCCTCGAACTTCACGACAACCGGAAAAGTGTCGCGCAAAATGACTTCTTTTTGGCCGTTTAATATCGCGACAAAAAAAGAGAATTTAACCTCTCCAGTGGTCTCGGCCGGCCCACGGATCACGCCGAGCATGGCATCCGATGTGACGAAAATCGACTTATCCTCGATATCGCAATATGCCTGCCTCACCTCCATTTTTGCTTGGAAGAGTACGTCGGTAATTTTACCTATCTTGCCCCCGGAGAACCGCGTCAGCTCGCCCGGTGCTTCCAAGATCGCCACCTGCGGACAAGCCAGTCCGGACAATTCTACACCGCCACCGAAGAGGCTATCCTCGGCGCAGCCCGCTAAAATGATCGCCAAGCCCGCCAGAACCGCCAAGGAACGCAATTGCATTGTAATGCCGGTTTGCCTCACAGCTTGGAATGGGTTCCGTCGCAGAGCGGCAATCCCTTCGTGTTCTTGCAACCGCAAAAATAAACGGTGGTGGATTTCTCGGCGCTATATTTCATCGGCTCCAATCCGGTGCCCTTATGGCTGCCGTCGCAAAAGGGTTGTTCCTTACTGAGACCACATGAACACCACCAATAACTCTTACCCTCTTCTACATCGACACCAAAAGGCGCCTTTTGCGCTATTACCGGATCGGTCATGGGTCTTTCCCTTCCCTGATTGCTACGCTATATGCCGAGGCGAACCACGGTATCGTGTCGTCCCTCGGGCGGTATCGATTGTCGGGATATTAGGAGACCCACCGGACCACGACAAGCGGGCCGCCGCTGTCAGTCCACAAACTTTATTAAGCAGGGCAGACCCCAGGAAAATGGCCGTTTATACCGAAGTATCAGACGAGGATTTGGCAGCCTTCGTCGCCAGCTACGACATCGGCGGCCTTCTCTCCTGCAAAGGCATCGCGGAAGGTGTGGAGAACACCAACTATCTGATGCAAACCGACCAGGGCCAATTCATTCTCACCCTCTACGAAAAACGCGTTTCAGCGGGTGATCTGCCTTTCTTTTTGAATTTGATGGAATTCCTGGCGGAGGCCGGTATCCCGAGCCCGACGCCGCTGCACGGACGAGACGGAAAAGCCTTGCGGACGCTCTGCGACCGTCCGGCGGCGATTATCACGTTCCTGAACGGTATGTCACCAAAACGGATGCAAGTTGGCCATTGCGCGGAAGTGGGGGCCGCACTGGCGCGATTTCACAATGCGGGCGCCAATTTCGATATGTCGCGCCCGAACGGATTATCGGTCGACGCCTGGCGGCCGCTATTCAATTCGTCGGCCGCTCGAGCGGATGAAGTCATACCAGGACTCGCCGAAATCCTATCGAAGGAGCTCGATTTCCTCGAGGCAAATTGGCCAGATAATCTGCCAAAAGGCGTTTGCCATGCGGATTTATTCCCGGACAATGTGTTTTTTCTCGGCGACAAACTTTCAGGGCTGATCGACTTTTATTTCGCCTGCAACGATTTCCTGGTCTACGACCTGGCGATTTGCTTGAACGCTTGGTGTTTCGAACGTGACAACAGTTTCAACGTTACCAAGGCGCGGCGCATGCTCGCCGCCTACCGCCGGGAACGCAGCACATCAGATGCGGAAATCGCGGCCTTGCCGACCATCGCTCGCGGTGCGGCCATTCGGTTTCTACTAACCCGGTTGTACGATTGGCTGAACCATCCCGAAGGCGCATTTGTGAAGCCGAAAGATCCCCACGAGTACCTTTCGATCCTACAGTTTCATCAACGGGTGACCACACCCGGCGAATACGGAATGGACTGATGACAATATCCAACACGGTGGAGATTTTTACTGACGGCGCTTGTAGCGGCAATCCGGGACCAGGCGGTTGGGGTCTGGTACTGCGCTACAATGGCACAGAGAAGGAACTGTCGGGCGGTGAGGTGGAGACGACCAACAACCGCATGGAATTGATGTCCGCCATCGAAGGTTTGCGGGCTCTGACACGGCCGATGCGGATCCATATCCACACGGACAGCACCTACGTGAAAGACGGTATCACCAAGTGGATCGTCAATTGGAAGCGCAACGGTTGGAAGACCGCTGCCAAGAAGCCGGTGAAAAATGTCGACCTATGGCAGGCGCTCGACGACGCGTTGGTCGGACATAAGGTCGAATGGTTTTGGGTCAAAGGGCATTCCGGCCATGTTGAGAACGAACGCGCCGACGCTCTGGCGCGGGCCGGCATTCCGGGACGCGACTAACCCGGTCAAAAGTTCGACGACCGTTAGGACAATCAGCAAACAACAAAAAACGCCACCGGACAGAGTCCGAGGGCGTTTTCTTTGCTTATCATATGAAACGCAATTAAAGCGCCTTGAGCGTCTCTTCCGCGCTGGAAGTCGTCAGCTCGCCGCCGTCTTGCAGCGCCAAATGCTTGACCACACCATCTTCGGCGACCAAAGCGAAACGCTTGCCCCGCAAACCGAGGCCGCGAGAGCCAAGATCGAGCTCAACATCCATGGCCTTGGCCAACTCGCCACTACCATCACCCAACATATCGATGGTATCGCCGGTCGATTGATCCTTCGCCCAAGCACCCATCACGAACGCATCATTGACGGAAACGCAGGCAATTGCCTCCACGCCCTTGGCCTTCAACGCATCGGCATTCTGCATAAATCCCGGTACGTGTTGCGCCGAGCATGTCGGCGTAAACGCGCCAGGCACGCCGAAGATCACGACCTTGCGGCCCGCACAGTAAGCGTCCGTTGTCACCGCTTCCGGACCGTCTGCACCCATCTTATAAAGAGTCGCCGAGGGAACCTTATCGCCTACACTGATCGCCATTGAGAAATCCTTTCATGTACCCCAATAAAAATGTCATGCGGCACCGCTGGGGGCCACATGATTACACCTTCAAATAAGCACGAATTCAGCGAAGTCCAGCGATGATGAAGACCACTTAACGGTGGGCCAATGTCGTGTTCGAATCTGCCTTTAGAACGGCCTCGATGACCAACGCGCTGGTCAGTAATTCCGGCAGAGCAACGCCTTTCGGCGCTTGCGGCCCATATATGGCGTTAAAGGGGATGCCATAGCGCCCGAAACTCGCCAGATAGGCCGCAATCTTCGGGTTTGGGCGGGTCCAATCGGCCCGCATGGCTACAGTCTTGTCCGCTTTCAGCCAATCAGCGACCGGTGCGGTATCGAGGACAAGTTTTTTATTAACCTGGCATGTCAGGCACCAATCGGCCGTCACATCGACGATCACCGTCTTCCCGGCACTGACAAGTCGCGCTAATTCTGCCTCATCGAAGGGCTGCCAGACCGCTGTAGGGTCTGTTTGTGCCACAGGGGAAGCAGGCTTCGTCGTCAAACCACCCGCCACCAACGCCGCCAGGGCCAGCACCACTGACACCTTTCCGGCATGGTGTCCAAGGCGAGAATTTGGCAATTGCTTCAAGGCGAGAAGCGCCACAATGAGCGTGGTCAATCCGGCAATCGCCAACGCGCCGTCCCGGCCAAGCTGAGCCCACAGAACTGTGACCAGCCAAACCGCCGTCGCCACCAAGGCGAAACCGAGAATATAGCGTAGCCACACCATCCAATTTCCGGGCCTTGGCAATCTGGTCGCTAGCCCCGGCAGTGCCGCGACCAGCAGATACGGCAACGCCAATCCCAAACCGAGGACGAAAAAGATAATCAGGATTTCCACCGGCCCCCGACTGAGCGCAAAACCCACCGCCGTCCCTAGAAACGGAGCGCTGCAGGGCGTTGCCAGCAGGGTAGCGAATGCACCGGCTAGAAAATGCCCGCCAAGCGAATGACCGTCACCCATCGTCCCCGCGAGATCGGAAATGGCGCTTGGTAAGATAATTTCGAAAAATCCGAATAGATTGCAGGCGAATAAGGTGATGATCAATGTCATCGCCACCAGGAAGACCGGTTGCTGGAATTGAATTCCCCACCCGATCGCGACACCACCGGATTGCAGACCAATCAGCACAGCGGCAATCAACAAGAACGAGAATATGATCCCTGCAGCAGAGGCAATGAATCCGCGCCGCACAATCGCCGGGTC
The DNA here is from genome assembly GCA_963968305.1 of uncultured Rickettsiales bacterium. GTDB lineage: Bacteria > Pseudomonadota > Alphaproteobacteria > UBA8366 > UBA8366 > UBA6544. Next base: position 11,883 of record CAXAGK010000048.1, read on the forward strand.
TTGCCCACCATGGCTGACAACGCTCAACAATTTCAGCGAAAGCACCGGCAACACGCACGGCATGAGATTGAGGATCAAACCGCCAATCAAAGCGAACAGCAGTATCGGCCAGATCGAAGCCATGTCGCCGTCCGTCTGCGTGGGCCCAAACGTCCCACCCGGCCGACCAACCGCAACCGTCTCCAACATTCGTGCACCGTCGACCAGGGTCAATGTGAGCGGCACACCCGCATCAGTCACTGGTTTCTCGAATCCGCCGCCCCTGACCGCGACCCGCGCGGTCCGCCCATCATTCGATAGTTCAACCTCGGGCTTGCCGAAGAATGATCCCTCTGGCCCTTCTACGTAGACGTCAGGTGCCAGAAAGGGCTCCAGCGCCGTGGCGACAAGATTTACGGTGACGTCCCCACTAACCGCCGCGAGTTGCACCCCAGTAATCCCAAGGCCGTGACGCGCGCCATCACCAGGAACCCGCGCACGGTAGCGATCCAAATCATAGGCCAGCGACGACGGTGCCGCCGTTCCGGCGTCCAGCGGTAGTTCCACCGCAGCGGTATAGGGAATGCAAATATCGTTACAGGTCAGATAATCGACGGATGCCTTCAGGATGACGGCTTCGCCGCGCCGTTCGAGTTTGGCGGTAAGTGGCAAGATCACTTCGTCAACATAGCCGAGCGTCTCAAGACCGAATATCGAAAAACGCTTTGGTGCCGGCCACTTTACGGCGACATCGGCGATATTCTCGGAACCTTGCCAAATCGGGCGGGGCGGAAAACCGGCATCCCCCGGCGTCCGCCAATACAGTTTCCAACCCGGTTTCATACGGAACTGCAATCCGAGCGGCAGTGTCTCGCGGTCGCCGACCGCTTCCACAGCCGAGATCAGACGCATCTCCACGTGGTCGTTTCGGCTCCAATCACCGCTCGCCGCAAGTGCACCGCCGGCAAGGCCAGCGAACACGGCAGCGCCACATAACCATCCAAGAACAGGCCGCAATCGGCGCATACGATCTCTCCAACAACGTTCGGCGTTTTTATAGGCCAATCGACCTCATGAAAAATCGCACTTCCGGTCACGATTGCGTGCGTATCTGCTAATATTCCCAGGCTCTATTCAAACACCATGGAGACTATTATCATATAATAGTTGAAAGGCGATGATTGCACCCTTGGAGTTTACAGCTTGAGCGCGGCAAATTATCTCACCGGCCAATTGTTGATCGCCATGCCTGCCATGGGCGATCCGCGCTTCTCCAAGAGCGTCATTTATATGTGCGTCCACAATGAAGAAGGCGCGATGGGATTGATCGTCAACAAACTGGCGGATTCCCTCACCTTTGCCGACTTACTGAGTCAGCTCGACATCGAAACCTTGGGGGTTGCGCCCAAGCTACCGATCCATTTCGGTGGTCCAGTAGAGATCGGTCGCGGTTTCGTCCTCCATTCCGCCGACTATTCGGGTGACGGGACGATCGACGTCGCCGATGATATGGCGCTGACCGCGACAATCGATATTCTGAAGGATATCGCCGAAGATAAAGGGCCGGAACAGTTCTTCCTGGCACTCGGCTATGCAGGCTGGGGTGCCGGACAGCTTGACGGTGAAATACAGCAAAACGCCTGGTTACATGTGCCATCGGATGCAGATTTAGCCTTCGGCCCCGATATCGACAGCAAATGGGAACGCGCCATCGCCAAAATTGGCGTCGATTTATCGCTCCTATCCGGCGATGCCGGGCATGCATAGAGCGTTCTAGTTTTTCGCTCGTCTGTCGGCCTGCAATATGCCGAACGTTCGGTGATCCTGCCATCGACCGTCGATACAGAGATACTGTCGGGCCACACCTTCCTCCGTGAAACCTATTTTCAGCAATAGATTGCTACTCGGCTCATTGTGCACCAGACAAGCGGCTTCGACCCGGTGCAGACGGAGGTCGTCGAACGCGTAGTC
>CAXAGK010000049.1:0-13683 GCA_963968305.1 uncultured Rickettsiales bacterium
CCTTCAATGCGGATGAGGCGAGTCGGGCCGTCCCGCATCGGTGCATGGATCGCGCCGGCCGGATAAAGGTGAGCGTCGCCAGGCTTCAGATGATAGCTCTTATCCAAGGCGACTTTCGTGGCCGTTTTGGGGCTATCGCCGGCCTCGACAACTTTCCAATCCGTCATCTCGGTCTCGCCGACCGCTTGTCCGTAGATTGCCCAGGTCGATCCGTGATCATGCGGATACCCTTTCTTGGCACCCGGATTATTGTGCGCGCAGATCAGGAACCCAAGCTCCTCGTCCTGGTAAATGACATTCCGATCCGTGGGCAGTGTTTCCGGTACGTTCGCTGCGACAAACTCTTCGTTGCGAAGCGCCTTGCGCACATAATCCATAACCTTTTCCTGGCCGCTCTGGCCCGGATCGGCGCGGAGCGTATTGCGGCAATCGGTAGCAAAATCTTCTAATGTGTAGGACATGTTTATATCTCCTTACTTGCAGACAGAATGCGGCGATTTCCGACGCAAATGCTTAAGATAGAACTGTAGGTCACCAGCTACATTCGCCAAATTGATATGGCGCAAAATGAGTGGACGGGAAACGTGTGGCACTTGCATCATCCACGCCGCCCTCGTGTGCCCCTTTTCTTGCCGCGCTGTTGCGACCCGTAGGTCTTCTTCGCTTTCGGCGTCAGAGCACCCGGCATGCCTTTGATGGTGGCGGCAATTTCCGAGTTGATTGGGACAGAATCGGCCGGCATGTCCAAATCATAGGCTTCGAGGCGGCTGATTTCGTCGCGCAGCATTGCCGCGGTCTCAAACTCAAGATCGGCCGCCGCATGGCGCATCTGAGTTTCCAGCTCGCCGATATAATGTTTCAAGCTCATACCGACGAGATGCTCGGCTCCCGGTCCCACGTCGACCATCATCCGGTCGCGCTCGTATACGCTCTCCATGATGTCGCCGATCTGTTTCTTCACCGACTCGGGGGTAATGCCGTGCGCGCGGTTATATTCTTCCTGTCGCCCGCGTCGGCGTTCGGTTTCGCTCAATGCGTATTCCAACGACACGGTGATGCGGTCGGCATAGAGCAGCACCCGGCCGTCGATATTGCGCGCCGCCCGCCCGATGGTTTGTACCAAGGAGGTTTTGGACCGCAGGTATCCTTCCTTGTCTGCATCCAGGATAGCGACTAGCGCGCATTCCGGGATGTCGAGACCCTCGCGCAACAAGTTGATGCCGATCAAAATGTCGAAGACGCCGAGCCGCAGATCGCGGATGATCTCAATCCGCTCCAACGTGTCTACGTCCGAATGGATATAGCGGACCTTCAATCCTGCTTCGACCATGTATTCGGTCAGGTCTTCCGCCATGCGCTTTGTAAGGGTGGTGATCAGCACCCGTTCGTTGGCGGCGACGGCCTTGTGGCATTCCGCCATGACGTCGTCGACCTGGGTTTCCGTCGGCCGGATGTGGCAAACCGGGTCGGTGAGGCCGGTTGGGCGCACCACCTGCTCGGTGAACACGCCGCCGGTCTGATTAAGCTCCCACGGCCCCGGCGTCGCCGAGACGAAGATGGTTTGCGGGCGCATCGCCTCCCATTCCTCGAACTTTAACGGTCGATTGTCGATGCAGGACGGCAGCCGGAAGCCGTATTCCGAAAGCGTTGATTTCCGCGCGTAATCGCCTTTGTACATGCCGCCGATCTGCGGGACGGTAACATGGCTCTCGTCGATGATCATCAGCGCATGGTCGGGTACATATTCGATCAGGGTGGGCGGCGGCTCGCCCGGGTTGCGCCCGGTCAGATAGCGGGAATAATTCTCGATTCCGGCACAGGAGCCGGTCGACTCGATCATCTCCAGATCGAACGTTGTGCGTTGCTCCAGGCGCTGGGCTTCGAGCAAACGGTTCGCGGCTTCCAAACCCGGCAGGCGGCCCTGCAATTCCTGACGAATGCCGATGACGGCCTGCTGTAACGTCGGCTTGGGCGTCACATAGTGGCTATTGGCGTAGATTCGAACTGCGTCGAGCTCGCCCATTTTTTCGCCGGTCAACGGATCGAACTCGTGGATTGCCTCGACCTCGTCGCCGAAGAGCGAGACGCGCCAAGCGCGATCTTCGTAGTGCGCCGGGAAAATCTCGATCGTATCGCCGCGCACCCGGAACGTGCCCCGTTGAAAATTGCCGTCATTGCGGCGGTATTGCAGTTCGACCAATTGGCGCAGCAGGCCGGACGGATCAATCTGCGAGCCCGACGTCAGGGTCACGACCATCTTCGAATAAGTTTCGACCGCGCCGATACCGTAGATGCAGGAAACGCTGGCGACGATGATCACGTCGTCGCGCTCCAGCAACGACCGCGTCGCGGAGTGGCGCATGCGGTCGATCTGTTCGTTCACCGACGCTTCCTTCTCCACGAAAGTGTCAGTGCGCGGCACATAGGCTTCGGGTTGATAATAATCGTAATAGGAGACGAAATATTCGACCGCGTTGTTCGGGAAAAATTCCTTCATTTCGCCGTAAAGCTGCGCCGCCAGGGTCTTATTGGGGGCGAGCACGATGGTCGGGCGCTGTACCTTCTGAATGACATGCGCAATCGTGAAGGTTTTGCCGGACCCGGTGACGCCCAACAGAACCTGATCCCGCGCACCGCCTTCCAAGCCTTCGATTAGCTCCGCGATTGCTTCCGGTTGATCGCCCGCGGGCTCGAAGTCGGAGGTCAGTTCGAATTTCTGGCCGCCTTCGGTCAACGGCCGGTCGTGGCGCTTCGACGGCTCCCAATTGTGCAGGAACGCGATCGATGCTTCGTCGAATCCGGGTGGTTTTGTCGAGACTTCGGACATAGCAAATATATAACGGTTTCCGGCACCCGAATGCTAGCCGGGTTCGCCGGATTTTCTATTCTGTTTTCACCAAAGGCTCCCAGGATGCGTTCGGAGAACACCTCACGCCCGGTAAGGTCGGCCGTTCGCCGGGCATCGACTATGATTTCCGCGACCAGGTGTTGCCGGTTCCAACTTAGGTCGTCATCCATTTTGCCCCCTTAACGCTTATGAGAGTCGGACAAGGACTTGCGATACGGGTCATTCCGCCACATATACGGCTCGAGGATTTTATTCAGGGTTGGGGATTTTATCATGGCCAAAGCAAAATCAAAAAAAGCGTCGGACAAATCCGCGAGCGGTGGCGAACGGCATCAATTTCAGGCCGAAGTCAGCCGCCTTCTCAATATCGTCGCCAATTCACTCTACAGCGAAAAGGAAATTTTTCTGCGCGAGTTGATTTCGAACGCATCCGACGCCTGCGACCGCCTGCGCTATGCCGCAGTGACCGACGCCAGTTTGGCGGCGGGAGACAGCGATTACCGGATCGATATCAGTTTCGACAAAGCCGCGCGGACACTGACCCTTACCGATAACGGGATCGGCCTCAACCATCAGGACTTGATCGACAATCTGGGCACCATCGCGCGCTCGGGCACCGCAGCGTTCATCGATTCGGTCGCGGAGGCAAAGAAGGAGAAAGATGACGCCTACGGGGACGTCAATGTAATCGGCCAGTTCGGCGTTGGCTTCTATTCGGCATTTATGGTCGCGGACGAAGTGACGGTGACGACGCGCAAGGCGGGCGAGGACGAGGGTTGGCAGTGGAAATCCGACGGCATGGGCGAGTTTACCATAGAACCCGCCGCTGATGCCGAGCGGGGCGCGCAGGTTATCTTGCATCTGAATAAGGAGGCCGACGAATACCTGGAAGCGGCGCGGCTCCGGCAAATCGTCAAGACGTATTCCGACCATATCTCGTTTCCGATCTCGCTGAGCGAAACCGGCGGCGGCGAGGATGCGCCGGTCGGCGAGCGCCTCAATCAGGCGTCGGCGATTTGGGCGCGCCCGAAGTCGGAGGTCGACGAGGCCGCGCATAAGGAATTCTACCACCACGTCTCCCACGCTATCGACGACCCGTGGCTCACACTGCATTTCCGGGCCGAGGGGATGATCGAGTATTCCGGCCTGCTCTATGTGCCGACCACCCGCCCATTCGATCTTTTCCATCCGGAGCGTAAGGGTAGTGTGAAGCTCTATGTAAAGCGCGTCTTTATCACTGACGATTGCGAGCATCTGGTACCGTCCTGGTTACGGTTCCTTCGGGGCGTTATCGATTCGGAGGATCTACCGCTCAACGTCAGCCGCGAGTTGTTGCAGAACAACACGGTGCTGGCCCGGATCAAGGCCGGCATTACCAGCCGCGTCATCAATGCGTTGATGGAAAAAGCGGAGAAGGACACCGAAGCCTATGCGGTTTTCTGGGAGGCGTTCGGACCGGTGCTCAAGGAAGGCTTGTACGAAGACTTCGAGCACCGCGAAAAACTGACGAAGCTGGTACGGTTCCGGTCTACGGCAGGCGATGACCTCGTGAGCCTGGACGAATATATTGGCCGCATGAAGGAAAGTCAGGAAGCGATCTATTATATCGCCGGTGACGATATGGACGCGATCCAGCGCAGCCCGCAGCTCGAAGGTTTCCGCGCCAAGGGAATCGAAGTTCTGTTGATGAACGATCCCATCGACGAATTCTGGGTCCCGACTGTAGGCGTTTACGATACGAAGCCGTTCAAATCGGTGACCCGGGGCGGCGACGATCTCGACAAGATCAAGGATGCGGACGCGCCGGAAGAGACAAAACAGACGGAAGAAGAAGCCAAGGGCATGGATGCGCTGGTGGCGCTCATCAAGTTGGAGCTAGGTGAGGCGGTGCAAGATGTCCGCAGCTCAAGTCGGCTTACCGATAGCGCGGTGTGTCTGGTGGCGGGCGAGAACGATCTCGATATGAACCTGCAGCGCTTGTTGAAGCAGCAGGGTCAGCTGACGGCAATCACGCCAAGGGTGCTCGAGCTCAATCCGAAACATGCATTGATCACGGGGCTTGCGGCGAAAGCGGCGGAAAGTGGAGCTGCCGATATCTTAAAGGACGCGGCACATTTACTGCTCGACCAGGCCCGCATCATCGAGGGCGAGCCGGTGACCGACCCGGCGGCCTATGCCAAACGGATGTCGCATATCATGACGGCGGCGTTCGGCGGTTAGGTAGCGGCTGTTTCCATTTTATGTCATTCCGGAAACGCGTTTGCGTTATCCGGAATTAGGTCCTGAGAGAAACACATCGAATAGACGACGTTCGACAATACGATTGAGCCGACGCGCCCCGGCATTTTGCCTTAATATTGCCTTATTGCTTTCAAACCTCGGCCATAGTCTGAGGCTTTACTGCTACTACTGAGACTTCCCCTCTCAGAGGAGGCCAACCCTGACGGCCTCCCAAACGGCTCAACATATGGGTCGTCCCGATAGACGGCCGCCGGTCCACCCCCGGCGGCCGTCGTCTTTTCGCGGCTGGGAAGCCGTTTCCGTCATTTCCCTATCCTCCGGCTGTGCTATATCTTCGGCCCAATCGAAACATCACCTCGCGGCCCGAATGTCCTTCCCGCTTTCCGGAGAAAACCTGACCTGTATCCGCGGCGACCGCGTGGTCTTCGCCGGATTGGATTTCGCGGTCGCGCGGGGCGGCGCCTTGCTGCTGACCGGGCGCAACGGTAGTGGCAAGACCAGTCTGCTGCGCCTGATGGCGGGACTGGCCGCTCCCGCGGATGGCATGATCCGTCACAATGGCGCGGACTACCGTGACGATCCCGCCAGTCACCGCGCGGACATTCACTATGTCGCTCATTACGATGCGGCCAAGCCAGCGCTCACCGTGCGCGAAAACCTCGCCTTTTGGACGGAACTGCACGGCGGTGGGGATGTCATGGCGGGCTTGGCGGCCTTCGACTTGGAGAATTTGGCGAGTCTACCCGCCCGGTTTCTCTCCGCCGGGCAGCGCCGCCGTCTCGCCTTGGCGCGTCTCATCGCGATCAAGGCCGGCATCTGGTTACTGGACGAGCCGAGTGTCGCACTTGATGCCGCTTCGCTCGACTCGTTACGGCAATTGATTGCGGCACATCGCCGCGACGGCGGCGCGGTCGTCGCATCCACGCATGCGGAACTTGGGCTCGACGATGCCGAAAACTTGGATGTCTCGGCGTTTGCACGACAACGCGCGGTGGCGTCATGATCCGGGCCTGCGGTCAGATTATCCTCCGCGATTTGCGGTTGGCGCTGCGCCAAGGTTTGGACGCGGTCATGGTGCTGATGTTCTTCGTCATCACCGTCACCTTGTTTCCGCTTGGTGTCGGACCGGAGCCGAACTTGCTGGCCCGTATGGGGCCAGGTGTGATTTGGGTGGCGGCGCTGTTGTCGACCATGCTCTCCCTCGACCGGCTGTTTCAGCACGATTACGAAGACGGCTCGCTTGAGCTCCTGGTGCTCTCCCCCGTGCCGCTCGAAGCTTTGGTTTTGGCCAAGGTAGCGGCCCATTGGCTTCTGACGGGATTGCCATTGATTGTGGCCTCGCCGCTGCTTGCCACCTTCATGAATATGCCGTCCGAGGGGCTCTTGGTGCTCATGGTGTCGATGTTGCTAGGCACACCGGTCTCCAGCTTTATCGGTGCCGTCGGCGGTGCACTGACGTTGGGCGCGCGCCGGGGCGGCGTGTTGGTCTCGCTATTGGTGCTGCCGTTGTATATTCCGTTGTTGATCTTCGGTGTCGCGGCGGTCGACGCGGCGATTGGGGGACTTTCGGTGAAGCCTCATTTGCTGTTTCTCGGCGCGATGTTGGCGGCTGCGATCCCTTTGGCGACCTGGGCGGCGGCGGCCGCGTTGCGGCAGGCTTGTGAATGACAGGCTACGGTCATTCTGCCGCATTAAAACAACGCAGATTTTACGAGCGTAAGCCGCTGTTAACCCTTATATAAAAGCCATGCACCGTTTCGCGAATCCAAATAGATTTCTTCGCATGGGCCGCGCAATCCTGCCATGGAGCGCCGGTCTGACGATTCTCTGTATCACCACAGGTCTGTATCTGGCGCTGTTCGCCTCGCCGCCGGACTACCAGCAGTTGGAATCCGTGCGGATTATGTACGTCCATGTGCCGTCGGCCTGGATGGCGATGTTCGTGTATTCCTCCATCGCCATCAGCAGCGCCATGGCGCTGATCTGGAAACACCCGCTGGCTGATTTGATAGCCAAGGCAAGCGCCCCGGTCGGTGCTGGATTTACCCTTATTTGTCTGGTGACAGGCTCGCTCTGGGGCAAGCCGATGTGGGGCACTTGGTGGGTATGGGACGCGCGTCTGACATCGGTGCTGATCCTGTTTTTTCTTTATCTCGGTTATATCGCGCTAAACAACGCCTTCGACGATCCGGCGCGCGGCGCAAAGGCGTCGGCGGTGCTAGCTCTGGTGGGCGCGGTCAACCTGCCGATCATCAAATTCTCTGTCGATTGGTGGAATACCTTGCATCAACCCGCCAGCGTGACGCGATTGGATGCGCCGGCGGTCCATAGCTCCATGCTCTGGCCGCTGATGCTGATGGCGGTCGGTTTCACCTTATTTTATGTCACGATTCTGATCTTTAGGGTGCGGAGCGAAATTGCTGCTGCAAAAATTCACAATATCCAATTGGCCGAAGCGCGTGGATGACGAGAACGTGAGACCGATGGAGCGCATGGTTTGAACGATTTCTTCCATATGGGCGGACACGGCGTCTATATTTGGCTGGCCTATCTGATCGCAACCGTGATCGTCATCGGTATTCTCGTGCAGACGATCACCACGATGCGGCAGCGGGAACGGCAGTTAGCAGAGTTGCGGCGCGAACGGCGCGGTACTGACGACGAGGATGAGACATGACGGCATCGAGTTCCGGCCCACGGCGTACACCCGCCTCGATGCGCAAAAGGCGACGGCTTTATATTGTACTCACCGGCCTTACCATGCTGGGGATCGCGGCGGCTTTGGTGTTGACCGCGCTTGAAGATAACATCGTCTTCTTCCACAGCCCGACGGATGTGCAAACAAAGGGCGTTTCGCCCGGCCAGCATTTCCGGATGGGCGGTCTGGTGAAGGAAGGAACCGTCTCGAAAGCCGAGAACGGCCTTGTGACTAATTTTGAAGTGACCGACCTCGATCAAACCGTGAAGGTCAGTTACCGCGGCATCTTGCCGGATCTGTTCCGCGAAGGGCAGGGCGTCGTGACCGAAGGTGCGTTGCGGCCCGATGGCGTGTTCGTGGCGCGCGAAGTGCTCGCCAAGCACGACGAGAATTACATGCCGCCGGAAGTGGCGGAAGCTTTGAAGAAATCGGGCAAATGGAAACACGCGGGCGAACAGGATGAAAAGAAATGATCGTTGAGATCGGCCACTTTGCCTTAATCCTGGCGCTTTGCGTCGCCCTTGCACAAGCATCCGTGCCGTTGATCGGTGCCGCGCGGGACAATCGCGCTTGGATGGGGGTTGCCACCCCGACGGCGGTGGCGCAGCTGGGCCTATTGTTCATCGCCTTCTTGGCCTTAATGTACGCTTACGTCACCAGCGATTTCAGCGTTAAGAACGTCGCCGACAATTCGAATTCCTTAAAACCGTTGATCTATAAGATCAGTGGTGTCTGGGGGAATCATGAAGGCTCGATGCTGCTCTGGGTGTTAATCCTGGCGCTGTTCGGGGCCATCGTTGCCGGGTTCGGGCGCAACCTGCCGCCAGGCCTGAAGGCGCGGACTCTGGCCGTGCAGGCGATGATCTCCATTGGCTTCCTGGCGTTCATTATATTGACCTCGAACCCATTTGAGCGTCTGGATCCGGCTCCGCTCGATGGGCAAGGGTTGAACCCGTTGCTGCAGGATCCGGGCTTGGCGCTGCATCCGCCAATCCTTTATGTCGGCTATGTAGGCTTCTCGATTGCATTCTCCTTCGCTGTCGCCGCTCTGATCGAAGGTAAGGTCGACGCCGCTTGGGCGCGCTGGGTACGGCCCTGGACGTTGCTGGCCTGGCTATTCCTTACCGCCGGGATCGCGCTCGGCAGTTGGTGGGCTTATTACGAACTCGGTTGGGGTGGTTGGTGGTATTGGGACCCGGTCGAGAATGCTTCCTTTATGCCGTGGCTGGTCGGGACCGCATTGCTGCATTCCGCCATCGTGGTCGAAAAACGGGACGCGTTGAAAAGCTGGACCATTTTACTGGCTATTATCACGTTTTCGCTCAGCCTGATCGGCACCTTCCTGGTCCGCTCCGGCGTGTTAACCTCCGTGCATTCCTTCGCCAGCGATCCCGATCGCGGTGTTTTCATTCTGGGAATTTTGGTCATCGCCACCGGCGGCAGCCTCGCGCTTTATGCGTGGCGCGCACCGCAGCTGCAGAGTCGGGGTTTGTTTCAGCCGATCAGCCGCGAAGGCGGCCTGGTGTTGAACAACCTGTTGCTGACGACAGCGGCGGCGACAGTGTTCCTTGGCACGCTCTACCCGCTCTTCCTCGACGCTTTCGGTGGCGAGAAGGTCTCCGTCGGGCCGCCTTTCTTCAACGCGACCTTTGTGCCGTTGATGATCCCGCTGGTAATTGCCGTCGGCATTGGGCCGCTCTTGCCGTGGAAACGTGCTGACCTTGGCGGCGTGATGGCGCGGCTCAAGATGGCGTTTGTGGTCGCCGCTCTGGTAGCGTTGGGCACGGCATATCTGACTTGGGGCAAGACGGTTTTCGGCCCGCTCGGCATTGGGATCGCGGGATGGCTCTGTGCCTCCGTGCTCCTGGAAATGGGTGAGCGTATTGGCCTCGGGCGGATTGCGTTCGGCGATAGCCTAAAGCGGGCTGCAGGACTGCCGCGCGCGGCTTGGGGCATGACCGTCGCGCATTTCGGTCTCGCCATCACGGTGGCTGGAGTTACCGGCGCCGCGCTGTGGCAGGTCGAAAGCATTCAGATCATGAAACCGGGCGAAACAGTCAATGTTGCGGGATATGAGTTCACCTTAGACGATGCCCGCCAAATTCGCGGGCCGAACTACGCCGCTGAACGCGGCTTTTTTACTGTGAAGACTGGCGGCGAGGAATTGATCAAGCTGGAACCTGAACGGCGGCGTTATCTCGTTTCTGGTCAAGAAACCACGGAAGCGGCGATCTTCACCACTGCGATGTACGATCTTTACGTCGTGCTCGGCGAGGCGAACGGCAAGGGCGGTTGGACGATCCGGCTCTACTATAAACCCTTGGTGCCGTGGCTGTGGATTGGCTCGTTAATCATGGTCCTCGGCGGCGTCGTGTCGTTGACCGACCGGCGGTTGCGGGTTGGAGCGCCCTCGCGCCGTCGCAAAGATGCGGCCGCTTCTCCGGCTCCAGCGGAATAAGGTAACCGATGAAACGGCTTTTCTTCTTGCTTCCGCTCGCAATCTTTCTGGGCATGGCGTTTTATTTCGCCATCGGCCTGACCAAGGATCCGCGCATATTGCCTTCGGCCCTGCTTGATCGACCAGTGCCTGCGTTTGATTTGCCGGCGTTGAAACCAGAAAAGCCCGGTCTGGCAACCGGCGACCTCAAGGGTGAAGTAACGATCGTGAACGTCTTCGCGTCCTGGTGCGTGCCCTGCCGCGCTGAACATCCACTATGGATGAAATTGGCGGCGAGTGGCGAAGTGCCGATCCATGCGATCAACTGGAAAGATCAGCGCGCGGCGGCGGTCACTTGGTTGCGGGAACTTGGCGATCCGTATAGCCGGATCGGCCATGATCTAGATAACAAGGCCGGCATTGAGTGGGGTGTCTACGGCGTGCCGGAAACCTATGTCATCGACCGTGAGGGCCGCATTCGCTACAAGCATGTTGGGCCGCTGTTTCCGGAAACCTATACGGAGGTCATCGAGCCTTTGCTGAAGGAGCTTCGCGGATGAGTGTCCGAATTCTGGCCAGTCTGTGCGCCGTGTTCATGTTTGCGTCCACAGTGCATGGCGTGCAACCGAACGAAGTATTGAAAAATCCGGTCTTGGAAGCGCGCGCGCGCGAACTTTCCAAGGATATCCGTTGTCTCGTCTGTCAGAACCAATCCATCGACGATTCCAAAGCCGATCTCGCCCGCGACCTGCGCGTGTTGGTACGCCAGCGCCTAACCCAAGGCGATAGCAACGACCAGGTGATGGATTATCTAGTGAAGCGGTATGGTGATTTCGTTCTCTTGAGTCCGCCTGTAAAGGCGTCGACCTACCTGCTTTGGTATGGGCCGATCGGCATATTTATTTTAGGTGCGTTTGGCCTCATCATGTTTTTCCGCGGCCGTCGCGCCGCACCGGTGACAACGGCGGCCGCGCTCAGCGAGGACGAGCAACAGCGGATCGAAGCGCTGCTCGGTTCCAAGAACGACGACGACAGGTAGTTTGGATGATTTTTTGGATTGTAGCCGTCGTTCTTTTAATTGTGGTTGCCGTGGGCGTCGTTTGGCCCTTGGTTCGCGGACGCAGCGACGCGCGTGATGAAGCTGATTTCGATATCGAGGTATTTCGCGATCAACTCACCGAGTTAGGTCGAGAGCATCGCGAAGGCCGTTTGCAATACGCGGAAGCGGAAGCCGCGAAGGCGGAGATTAGCCGCCGTATCCTTGCCGCCGACGCGGCCCGAAAGGGCGATAGCGGCGCTGGGGGAGATCGGCACCCTGTCGCCGCTTTTCTGTTGGCGGTGATTTTGGCGGGAAGTGCGGTCTCGGCATATCTCTACACCGGTTCTCCCAATCAGCCGTCCCTTCCCTATGCGGAGCGCGAGGACGAGCGCAAACAAAGAACCGCTGGCACGCGCGGACAACAGATGGATCTGTCAGCCCTGGCAGACCGTTTGAAGAAGCGTTTGAGCGAAGATGCCGATAGCGTCCAAGGCTGGCAGCTTCTGGCGCGTACCTACATGACGATGGGTAATTTCGCCGAAGCGGTTCCCGCCTTCGAGCAGTTGATCGCTTTGAATGGTGCCGATTCCGGAACCTTTGCCGCCTATGGCGAGGCGATTGCCTTGGCTGCACAGGGATCGATCACACCGAAAAGCCAGGCGGCGTTCCGCGAAGCCCTGGCGAAGAACTTCAAGGAGCCGACTGCACGTTTCTATTTAGCTCTGGCTGATTGGCAGCGTGGTGAGCACCGCAAGGCCTATGACGGTTGGGTCGCACTGATGGCGGAAACGCCGTCGAATGCGACCTGGGCTAAGGTCTTGCAACAGCGTCTGATGGAAGCGTCGGAGAAACTCGGTCTTGATGTTGCGGCACTGCCGAAACTCCTGCCGCCGTCTGCGCCACCGGAAACTGCTACTGCGGAAAATTCCCCACAGCGTCCGGGAGGGCCGACAGGCGAAGACGTCGCAGCGGCGCAGCAAATGCTGCCGAAGGAACGCCAGGAAATGATTCGTGGCATGGTCGCGGGTCTCGCTGCCAAGCTTGAAGAAGATCCAGCCAATTTCGAGGGTTGGAAACGGTTGATCCGTTCTTACGGTGTGCTTGGAGAAAAGGCGCTGGCGAAAGAGGCACTGGATAAAGCTTTGGCGCAATTCGCACGCGCTCCCTTTGTCAAACGGCAGTTATTGGCGCTCGGCCAAGAGTCTGGCTTGAACGCTGCACCTGCGACGGAGACGTCTTCGGCGCCGCGCGGTCCGAGTGCCGAAGACATGCGCGCGGCCCAGGAGATGAGCCCAGAAGAACAGCGCGAAATGATCGAAGGAATGGTCTCGCGATTGGCGTCACGGTTGGCGGAAAACCCGAACGATTTGCAGGGCTGGATTCGCCTCGCACGATCCTACAACGTGTTGGGCAAGCCGAATGACGCGCGCACCGCCATGGCGAAGGCGACAAAGGTGGCGCCGGAGAATGTAGATATCCTGACTTTGTATGCACGTACCATTCGTGCCGCCGCTGGAAACAAGCCGACAGCCGCTTCCATCGAAATCATGCAGAAGGTGCTGGCCCTGCAACCGGCGAATGTGGAAGCGCTGTTCTTCTCCGGTCTTGCCGCCGCAGGGGCGGGCGACAAGGCCGAGGCGCAGCGTCTTTGGGCGAAAGCGCAATCCGGGCTTCCTCAGGACTCAAAAGAACGTGTGGCATTGCAGCGTCAGATTGACGGTCTGAATAAGTAACCGCCAGGTCGCCCGGCGCGCGGCCTCCCCTATATTGTCCACTAACGCAATATAAACCCGGGAGGCCCAACATGGGACCGCAACTCGTCGACTATTTGCTCTACGAAAAAGAAGATAACGGCGTCCTCTGGATCAAGTTCAACCGCCCAGAAAAGATGAACGCCCTTTACGGCACGGCGGAGAACAATGGCACTGTCGCCAAGGTCGGCGAATATATGCGGGCCGCCGATGACGACCCGGACGTCCGGGTGATTGTGGTGACCGGAGTCGGGCGCGGGTTTTGTTCCGGCGCCGATCTCAAGGAACGGCCGAGCGAGGACGAGATCGGCCCCAATGTGGAAGGTGCCCGCGGGCCGCATGAAGGGCCGGACGCGATGCGCCAGCACTTCTATCACGGCTTCACCAAGCTGCACCGCGATATCTCGGTCATCCGCAAGCCGACCATCGCCATGATCAATGGTGCGGCGGTCGGCTCCGGCATGGATATGTCGCTCCATTGCGACATTCGCATCGGCTGTGAGAAGACGCGCTTCATCGGCTACCAGCAGGCGGGCCAGATCATGGAGAACGGTGGCTCATACTATTTGCCGAAAATGGTCGGATTGGGCCGCGCCCTGGAATTCGCTTATACGGGTTCATTGAACGCCGAGCGCGCCTATGAATGGGGATTGTTGAACCACCTAGTCG
>CAXAGK010000050.1:0-13595 GCA_963968305.1 uncultured Rickettsiales bacterium
TCTTGGACATAATTTTCACGGCTGGAAATTACATGACGCTGGCGATGGCGCTGAACGCATGCGGTGTTGAGGTCGACGACGGGGTTTAAGCCCCCTCACCCTAGCCCTCTCCCGCGAGGGGAGAGGGAATTTTAGCGAGATACACGGTGACGTCCCCTCTCCCCTCGCGGGAGAGGGCTAGGGTGAGGGGGAAACGCTCTCTAACCTCACCATAACGGGCGGATGCAGACGAAGACCGCCCGCAACCTCCGACGAAATTCCACTGATGCCGAACGCTTGCTGTGGCGGAAACTTCGGTCGCGCCGGTTGATCGATGCCAAATTCCGCTGCCAACAGACCATCGCCCACTATGTCGTGGACTTTATCTGCTTTGAAGAACACCTGATCATCGAACTCGATGGCGGTCAGCACGCGACCGAACCGCCTGCGCGTCAGAGATATTTAGACAAGGCCGGATATCGGGTCGTTTGGTTTTGGAACAATGAAGTCTTCGATAACCTCGATGGCGTCTTGTAGCGGATTGTTTTTGAATGCGCCAACCCCCTCACCCTAACCCTCTCCCGCGAGGGGAGAGGGGACTATAGCTTGCCGCTAGGTCGCATTCCCTCTCCCTTCGCGGGAAAGGGCTAAGCTGAGGGGCCCTTGATCCATCGGCCTAGCTATGCCATTTCGCTGACAGATAACGCGGTGGAGAATAGACATGACAATCGAGACCGAATGGCGCGACTACGACGTGGTGGTCGTTGGCTCCGGCGGGGCCGGGAGTTTGGCGGCGCGGGTGGCGGCGGACGAGGGCGCGCGCGTGCTCGTCGTCTCGAAGGATCCCGTTGGCTGCTCCGACACCAAAATCTCCGAGGGCAATGCCACCGTGCGCGCCGTGGCGGCCGATGACGACAGCGAGGATAACCTCTCCGAGAACCTGCGCATGGCGGGTGGCAATCTGCCTGTAAAGGAGATCACCGACGCCTTCGCCAAGGACAGCCAATCCGGCTTCGATCTATTTCGCGCGCAAGGGCTGCGCCCCGCCATCGATCATGAGCGCGATGGCCCAAAAGCCGCCCCTATGGCGTTCGGTGGCCACAATCGGCGGCGCTCTGTCGGGCTGCCGAACCACGGTATCTCCTTCGGTCATGCGAATTGGAACGCGGTCGTCCAAGGCAAAGGGGTCGATTATTTGGAAGACGCCTGGTTCCTCGATCTGGTAACAGGTGAGGACGTGGACCGCAAACCCCGTATTATCGGTGGTCTGATCTACGACGCATCCGGCGGCAAATTGATCGCTGTGCGGGCACCCGCGGTCATTATCGCTGCGGGCGGCCTCTCTACGCTGTTCTTCCCGAAGACCGACACCATGCGCGGCAATACCGGTGACAGCTATGCTATTGCCGCCCGCGCCGGGGCCGAACTGGCGGATATGGAACAGTGCCAATTCCTGCCCTTCTGCATCGCCTCCCCGCCTTCCTATGAAGGGTTGCTGGTCGGTGAGCCGGCGAGTGCGAGTTTCCTCGGCGTGCTCCGCGACAAGAACGGAACGGTGATCCTCGACAGTGTCTATCAACGCACCCGCGCCGAATGCTCTGCCGCCATCATGCGCGCGGTGGCCGACGGTCGGGGCAGCCCCAATGGCGGGGCCTATCTGGATATGACTGGCAACAAGGTCCTACCGCGCTCCGGCCCGTATTTCATGCGCTACCTGGAGACTTGCCTGCCGGGCGCTTATCGTAACGCGCGCCAAGCCTTCAGCAAGCCGGTCGCGAAATGCGAGGAACCGTGGGAAGTCCGCCCGAGCGCCCATTACCACATGGGTGGGTTGCGCGCCGACGCCGAGGGTGCCTCCGTCAAGGGCGAAGGATCGGGTGAACGCACACTCGGTATCGCGGGATTATTCGCGGCGGGCCAAGCGATGGGCGGCGTCTTCGGTGCCAATCGTCTCGGCTCCACCGCGCTGACGGAAGTCTCTGTCTTTGGTTCTCGCGCCGGACGTGCAGCGACGCAATTGGCGCGCGGCTTCAAGGGCAAGATCGACGACGAGGCCTTCGCGCCGTTGATCGAGGCAACCGCAGCCCGCTTCGGTCAACAAGGCGATGTCGCCGCCGCGACTTTGAAGCTGGCATTACAGAAAGACGCCTGGGATGCCATCGGCCCGGCCCGCACCGGAGACGGCATCACGAGTATCGCCGGCCTGATCGCCTCGCTGACCGAGCGGCTCGATACCGTTGCCATCCCGGATTATGCGACCTACAACCAGTCCTTCATCGAGTTCGAGGAGCTCCGCAACCTGCTGGAGACCGCCAAGGCCGTCGCGGCGGCCGCGGGGGAACGGGACGGGAGCCTCGGTGGACATGTCCGTCTCGACAAGGGTGAGATATCGGTCTTCGCCGAGCCCTATTCGACCGTGGTGCACCGCGAAGCCGACGGCGGTTATGGTGTGCGCCGGGTGATGCGCCCGAAGACGCCGCTCAAGCAATTGCTCGCCTATAAGGCGGCAGAGAACTGGCGGCGCTTCCAGTCGAAATGGTTTCGCTTCCTACCTGCTTCGATCAAGGACAAGAAGCTGGAAGCCCGCTACCAGGCCATCATGGGCAGCCCCGCGGGGGCCGCGCCTGAGATCGAGCCCGGATCGGACGATGCGGCAATTGCGGAAAAGCGCGCGGCATGAAGGTCGAAATAGAGCTCCACCGCGACGGCGAGAGCGAGATCGTCGAGTACGACTACGCGCTCCGCGAGCCCGCCGAAAAACCAATGATCCTCGACGTCCTGCTCCAGGCACAGGCAACGACGATGCCGGACCTGGCCTTCCGCTATGGCTGCCGGGCGCGCAATTGTGGTGTCTGCACCGTCGACATCGACGGCCGCCCGAGAGTCGCCTGCCGTGCCCGCGTGCGGGAAGGCGACCGCATCAGCCCGGTCAACACGCTCCCGGTCCTCGCCGACCTGGTGGTGCGCAGAGACGGCGTCGCCCGGCAAATGCGCGATCGCCTGACCAGCGTGGCCCAAGGCAACGATCTCAATAAAGACCCGCCCGAAGATTACCACGCGCTGACGGCATGCATCGAATGCTATGCATGCTTACAAAAATGCCCGATGCACGCGAAAAACTTTGAGAACGGTGCGGAAGCGAGTGCCTCCGACGGCTACCAATACGGCAACCCGTTTTCCTTATTGAAGCTACAAATCCTCCGCCTTGACCCGCTCAACACGGACGCCGGGAGAGAACAGGCGCTCGCGAACGCACAGGAGCTGGGGCTGGAGACGTGCAAGGATTGCGCGGGCTGCAAGTGCGGCGTCGGCATCAATCTGATGGGGAAAGTCGTGCGCCCAATGTTGGCGGCGATGAAAACGGAGTAACGACGTCCATGCCCCTCACCACACGTCCTCTCACACCCACCTTCGGGCTCGAAATTCTCGATGTTGATCTTCGCGCGCCCACCGATGACCTGATCGCCGGGATCGATGCGCTTTGGGTCGAGCATCCGGTGTTGTTAATTCGCGACCAGCTGCTCGACGAGGCGCAGCAGATTGCGTTCAGCTCTCGGCTTGGCGAGATCAATATTCATGTGCGCACGGACATTCGTTCGCGCTCCCATCCGGAAGTGGTGATGGTCTCGAACCTGCGGCTGGAGAACGGCGACAATATTGGGGCGCTCGCCAGCGGCGAGGCGAAGTGGCACACGGACAGTTGCTATAAGCCGAAGCCGGATACGGGCTCGCTGCTCTACGCACTCGAAGTGCCGGAGGATGGCGGCAAGACCGCTTGGGCGAATACGCAGCTCGCTTATGACGCCCTCTCGGACGAGATCCGTGCGCGGGTCGAGGGGCGGTGCGGCGAGTACGCCTATAACATCTTCGATGTGGATATCGTCGAGGATGGTGACGTCAAGGATATTCGCGAAAAGACGCCCGACGTCGTCCATCCGATGGTGCTGACCCAGCCTGGTAGCGGGCGAAAGGGATTATATCTGGACCCGTTGCAGACCTACGGGGTGGAGGGGATGGAGAGCGCCGAAGGCCGTGCCCTGCTTGATGAGTTATCGGCGCATATTACCCGGCCTGAATTCGTCTTTGAGCATAAATGGCGGCGCGGCGATATTGTGCTCTGGGACAATTGCCGGGTGCTGCACCGGCGTGAGCCCTTCGACCCGATGGTGCCGCGACTGTTGAAACGCACGACGATCTTTCAGCCGCCGGAGCGCTATCCGGTGCCGTTCGCGGTTTAAATAAGATTGCCCCCACCTTTACCCTCCCCCGCACGCGGGAGAGGGTAAAGGTGGGGGTCCTAACGGGCGAGGTCATGTGTGAAAATCGACCCCGCCCCAATATCAACAGTCGGCATATCCGCCTCGCGCAATGCGCGCCATAGGGTCGCGGCATTCGAGGTGACGACCGGCTTACCGAGCGTCTCTTCCATCGCCGATATCCGGTCCATGGTCGCGAGATTGGTGCAGCTCACGAACAGGCCGTCCGCCGCCTTGATCTCGTCCGCGTGCCGCGCCACCATCTCCGCGACTTCTGAAGAGGCGAGCGCCGGAATCATCGGGGAGTGGGTGCAGGCGAATGTGTCCGTTCCCGCCACCTCAAAACCGAGCGCCTCGAAAAACGCCGCTTCCGTTGCCGTGATGTCGTGGGGATAGGGCGTGATCATGAAGAACCGTTGAATGCCCATGGCGCGGAGCGCGTCCGTGACTGCTATTGATGTGGTAAATCCGGGGATGCCCGTGGCACGTTTGATACGGGTGCCGAGGTCGTCCGCCGCCGCCGTCCCGCCGAGAAACGTCCCGCTGGTACAGGCCGCCATAATAACCTTTACGTCGATCTTAGTGAGCAGCCTGGATTGCGCCTCCACGTTCTCCATCATTTGCACGAGGGAGGCCGCTTTCAGCTCAGCCTGCTCGCGTGGCAGGCGGGAGAAATGCGCGGTCACGCCGTCCGGCAGATAGTGCGGAAACTCGACCTCGCAGGTGACGTTCCGCTCCGGGACAAGGAATCCGAGGCGGGTGGGTTGGGGGTCCGATGGCATGGGATCGACGCTCCGTTCTTTGGAGATAGTGTAGCCCGGCTAGACTGGTCGGACAAAGCCGTTGGATTGAGACTTGCCCTCGCCCCATCTGGGAGATGCGGGGCGCAGTCGCCCGAAATAGCCACATTCGAATCCCCGAGTGGGCAAAGGCTTTGCAGTCGGTCGGCGCGACTGACTTCGGCGCTGATAACGGTGAAGGTTAACCGATCTTCCGCGCCGACATTGCCATAATCCACGGGCCCGTAGCTTAAGCCGAAGCCGAGAGAGGCCGGCAGGTCCCCATCTAGGGTCGCCTTGTCCGCGCCGACAGCAGCGGTGTAGGCATTCTGAATGGCGATCGGGCACGTGAATCCTCCCGCCTTGGCCTCGGCGGATTCAGGAAAGACCGCTAGCATCCCATCTCCCGTGAACTGAAGAGCCTCACCGTCGTTTGCTCTGACATGCGGGGTGACGATATCGAACAGTTTATTGATAATATCGATGTAGGAATCGGTGTCGAGTTTTTTGGAGCAATGGCGTGGACCCCCGAATGTCGACGATCAGAATCGCGGCTGTGACTTTGAGGGATTTGCCGCGCGACATATTACCCGCCAGCACCGCCTCCCCGGCGTTCTGTCCGAGGTAGACATTTAGAATGTCGGCGATAGATGCATCGTTCATTATTTTTCCCCACCATTGGGTATGCACCCTACCACAAATAAGAGGCTTATCCGCCATTACGAAGGGCGAGGCGTTCACATGCTGTTGAGGATAATTTTCTCGGCTCTCTCGATCTCTCTTGACGTCACGCCATTACCCGCCGAGGGATTGACGTAGCGCAATGCCCGTCCTTGACCTCCCGACCTATCCTTGGGACACCACATCGGGAGAGACGACATGGCGATTGTCGAATGGTCGGACGACTTCAAGCTCGGCGAAGCGGAGATCGACCGGGAACATTGGGGGTTGTTCGCCCTCATCAACGATTTGTCGGATCAGCACGCCCAAGGTGCGGGAGACGCTTCGATCACGTCCACCATCGACGCCTTGGCTGCCTATGTCGACGTCGATTTCGAGCATGAAGAACGGTTAATGCGGACGGTCGGTTATCCCAAACTCGACAGCCATATCGAATTGCATGTGGCATTCGCGCGGCGGGTCGAGGAATACAAAGCCGCTATTGAGCGTCAAGCAGCGCGCTTTGACTCCAATGGATTTACCGCCTTCCTCACCGAATGGCTCACCGATCATATCCTGCACGAAGGCATGCAGTTCGCGAAATATCATCATAGGCACTAACCGGGTTCTATGTTCCCGGTGTATTCCCGAAAAGCCATGTGTGGAGGCGAGGTGCGAAGCGGTAGCCACGCTCGAGCGCCCCTAGGCAGATTTCCGTTTGCACCGCTTCGAGCCGGGCGAGGGTCGCACCGACAGGCATGATCGTGACATCCCATTCGATCCCGGCGTCGCGGAAAGTTTTTGCGGCGCGAGCCACGTCATCCCAACTCCCTTCATGCCCGTCCGAGACGAACTTGATCTGCCCCGCATCGGAGAGATCGCGGTAGGCGGCGAGTACGTGTGGCTGGATTGCCGTGTCCCAGGCTTCACCTGACAGCGTTAATTTCGGGCTCGCGGACCAGAACCATTCGCGTGTGCCGTCCGTGTAGTGAGAGCGAATGAGCGCCGCGAGCGGGTCGCGCGGCAATTGGGTGCCGTTGGTTTCTATGGTGACGAAACGGGGCAGGTTGTCCCGGGCAGCCATCACCTTCAGCACATCGATGAGCGCTGTCTGGCTTAACATCGGCTCACCGCCGGTGACGACCAGATGGGTCCATTGCTTAGACTGCTCGTGGTGAAATCGAGGCGCAAGTGCCTCCAGACGGTCGCAAATCTCCGCGACCGTCAGCTCTTCAGAGAGGTGTCGGTATGCAGGGTTCCAAGCGTATTCCGTGTCGCAGCCGGTCTCTGCCACTGGAAAATCGGCGAGGGTCTCGACCGGCCCGTTCGGCATCGGCGCATTGCCGAACCCACGGCATTGAAAGTTGCAGCCCCAGAAGCGTAAGAACAGCGACGGCACGCCGGTGTAGCGGCCCTCGCCTTGGACGGAATGGAAAATCTCCGAGATGCGGTAGCGTTTCATCCCGCTATAGGCGTGCCGCGCTTATCGCCTGTAAAGCCCCATGATCGTGGCCTTCTCCAGCGTCGCGAAATGCAGGTTGAATCCAACCACCGCGGGCATGATGTCGGCGGGCAGTTCCAATTTCGAATTGCATGCGTGCACGGTGAAAGGATAGCGGTGCGGGTGGTCGCCTTCGGGGGGGCAGGGGCCGCCGTAGCCGGGGCCGCCAAAATCTGTGCGGGTCTCCAGCGCGCCGACCGGCATGCCATTACTGCTCGCGTCCAACGCCAGCTCACGTACATCGGCCGGGATATTGATCACCAGCCAGTGCCAGAATCCACTGCCGGTCGGTGCGTCCGGATCGAAACAGGTGACGGCGAAGCTCTCGGTGCCCGCCGGAGGCTCGCCCCAAGCCAGATGGGGTGACTGGTTATTGCCCGCACAACCGAAGCCGTAACTCTCTGACAATGCGTGATCGTTGGCGAGATAGTCGCCATCCTTGAAGCTGTTACTGGTGACTGAAAAGCTCATGGTTATTCTCCTCCCGTTTGGTTTCTTACTCGGTGTTTCTTTGCCAACGAATATAGGTCAGATCGTGGGCCAAGGAAATCGCTTCATGTGGCCCGATTAGGCGGCTTGCGCTAATTGTGTTTCGATCCTGGCTCTACCGTCGGGGAGAGGCAAAATACCGAGGGAATGTCACACACGTATTCATAGAGCATCTGCCCTTCTGGTATTGCTGGCGCTTGTCATTGGGTACAATACCTACGCAGATTGGCCGAAGCTTGGTACCGCGCGGTCGGACGCGGATCGCTGGGGTGTTAAACCGCCAATACGGTAACCTTATTGCGGGCTGCGACGCGGGACCAAATCCTCGATGCCTTCGATCGGGTGTGGCGCAAGCTTGGCGAGGACGGCAATCTCTTAATCTACTATGCGGGCCCCTTTAGGGCTGCCCTTCGATATTCTTGACGCCGTCCGGCACGGGGATCCAGCCCTGCGCGCTTTTCGTCCAAAGCATCGCTGTCGGGCGCAGCCAGCTGGTGTCGTCTAGCGTGCCTGGCTTCAGCGTTAAAACGCCATCGATGTAGTGAGGTGTGTTGTGGATGCGCACGCCGCAGTCGGGACAAAAGACACCTGTATTTTTGTTGCCGCTATCGGCGGTGCGGGTATAGCTTTTGGTGACGCCGGTAATTTTCAGATCGTCCATCTTCACGATCATCGACATGCCGAAAGCGCTGCCAGACTGGTTTTGGCATTCGCTGCAATGGCAGGCGATTAGGTGTAGCGGCTCGCCGGTAAGATCATAGCGGACCTGGCCGCATTGGCAGCCGCCGGAATAGGGTGCGGGCATATTTCTTACTCCACCATTTCAATATCGTTCGGGATGTCTAGCCAAGGCTGCTTGCGTCGCGTCCAGACCATGCGTTCGGGCCGCAGACCGCCGGTATCGTCAAGCGTGCCGGGCTTCAACAGATAGACGTCGTGATCGACGCTCGGGATGTTGTAGATTCGCACACCGCAATTGGGACAGAAAATACCAGTCATTGGCTTCCCGCTGTCTGCGATGCGGGTGTAGCTTTTCGGCGTACCCTTAACCTGCAAATCGCCGCTTTTCACCCATAGCGCCATGCCGAAGGCACTGCCGGATTGCGTCTGACATTCCGTGCAGTGGCAGGCAGTGGTCTTGATCGGCTCGGCGGTGATCTCGTAGCGGATGTTGCCGCATTGGCATCCGCCGGAATAGGGTGCGGGCATCGTGCACTCCTCCTATAAGGCGTCGAGAAAGTTGGCGAGTGCTTGATTGAAGGCTTCCGGCTTCTCGAAATTGGGCAGATGCGCGGCACCTTCAATGACCGCCCATCCGGCACCCGCGATTTGATCGCGATAAATCTCCATTCGCGCCGGCGGGGTTGGGGCATCGACTTCTCCGGCGATAACCATGGTCGGGGTTTTAATTTCACCGAGCCGGGCGTCGTAGCGCATCGCGTTGATGGCTTCCGTCGTATAAGCATAGCTATCGACCGACAACGCGGTAATCGCGCGTTCCAACTGGGCGAAGCCTTCGGGGTCTCTCGATTTATAGTCTTCGGGAAGATAGCGCGCGAGCAGGCGCTCCGCCGCCAATCCCATCTTGCGCTCGGAGGCGCGGAACTCTGCGACGTAGCCCCGCATCCGCTCCAGACTGCCGTCCGGCATTAATCCTTGGGTCGCGACGAAGGTGACGCTGTGCAGCCGGTCCGCGTGTTCGAGCGCCATCTCGTACGCCATCATGCCGCCGAGCGACTTGCCCACGTAATGCGATTTCTCGATGCCGAGCGCGTCCCACAGACCGATGACGTCCCCAGCCAGATCCGGCATCCGTAGCTCGTCCTTGATATCGCCGAGCGCGGTGCCGCCATGTCCGCGCAGGTCGAGGCACAAGACGCGGAAGCGGTCGCTGAATGCGGGGACCTGTCCGGCCCAAGTCTCCAGCGTGAAGGACTGTCCGGGGACAAAAGTCAGGACAGGCACATCTTTGGGACCGTCCAAGGTGTAATGGGTCGCGAGGCCGTTGACGTCGATCATGGGCATGTTGTCGTTCCTAATTTCTTATTGTGCGGTCCAGCCGCCATCCATCGGTAAGGCGGTGCCAGTCATCTGGCTTGCCGCGTCCTCGCACAGGAAGACCGCGAGGGCACCGAGTTGTTCGACGCCGACCTGCGTCATGCTCGGTTGCTTTTCGCCGAGCCGGTTCTTCGACGCCTCTTCCACGGTCGTTCCACTCTCACGGGCGAATTTTTCTGTTTGCCAGCGCGATAGCGCTGTGTCGGTTGAGCCAGGGCAGATTGCGTTACAGGTTATCCCAGACTCAGCCGTCTCCAGCGCAACCATCTTGGTCAATCCGACCAACCCGTGCTTTGCCGAAACATAGGCTGCTTTATGGATCGAGGCGACGATGCCTTGCACCGAACTGGTGTTGATGATCCGTCCCCAGTCGCGCTCACGCATTTGAGGCAAGACCGCCTTGATGGTGTGGAAGGACGAGGAGAGATTGATCGCCATGATGTCGTCCCATTGGTCGTCCGGGAAGTCTTCGATACGGGAGACGTGCTGGATGCCTGCATTGTTGATCAGGATGTCGACCTTACCCATTGCTGCGGTTGCATCGGTGACCATCGCTCGAATTTCTTCCGGTATCCGCATATCAGCGGTGGAGAAATGAACCGCTTTCGCGCCCGCTGCTGTGACTTCTGCCTTGGCGGCGTCGATGATGTCCGCATCCGCCACGCCGTTCATCATGATCTCGCACCCTTCGGCGGCTAATGCTTTTGCATAGGCCAGACCGATCCCGCTCGTCGAACCAGTGATCAGCGCACATTTGCCGTTCAGCATTTCATTCTCCCCTTGGAAATTCTTCTCAGAATAAGTAAGGCGGGGTCCGGGGATGTCAGGGGCGGCCGCGCACCTATCTTTCCTGCCGAAGTTTATGCTCAGAAGGGAAAGCCGATGCGAGGCGTACTCGTCGAGGAATTTACCGAATTCAAAAACCTGAAACTGATCGAATGCCCGGAGCCGGAATTAGGGCCGAAGCAGGTTCGTATTCGAACCCAGGCAACGGGCGTCAGCTTCGCGTTGAGCTTGATGGTGGCGGGCCGCTATCAACGTAAGCCTCCGCTTCCCTTTGTCCCTGCTGCCGAAGTGGCTGGGATCGTCACCAACGTGGCCGAAGGCTGTGAGCGAATTAAAGTCGGGGACCGAGTGTGCGCCGTCCTTGATTGGGGTGGCTTGGCCGAGGTCGCGATCGCCAATGAGGTGAACACGTTCAAGATACCCAACGGCTTAACCTTTGACCGGGCGATCTGCTTCACCAATTCCTATGCGACGTCGGCAGCCGCCCTGTTGTGGCCGCATCTGTTGCGTCTGGAAGCGGGTGAGACCTTGTTGGTGCACGGTGCTGCCGGCGGGGTTGGCTTGGCGGCAATCGAGATTGGAAAGATCATCGGCGCGACGGTGATCGCTACCGCTGGGTCGGCGGAGAAGTTGGAAGCGGCAAAGGCCCACGGTGCGGATCATGTAATCAATTACCGCGAGGGCGAGTTCCGCAAAACCGTGAATGAGCTCACCGATGGGCGCGGTGCCAATGCCATTTACGATCCGGTGGGCGGCGACGTATTTAAGCAGTCGCTTCGCTGCATCGCGCCGGAAGGTCGCATCATGCCGGTCGGTTTTGCCGGCGGCACGATACAGGAGATTCCGGCCAATATCCTATTGGTTAAAAACATCACCGTGACCGGGCTCAACATGGGCTATTACATCGGCTGGAGCCCGGACGACGTACGCGATGAGATGGCGCCGCGCATTCATCCGTTGATGCAGCAGATGTTCGACTGGTTCGAAGCCAAAAAAATAAAGCCGCGGATCTGGAAAACCTTCAAGCTGGAGGATTTCCAAGATGCCATGGTGGCAGTCTTGGACCGAGCTGCCATTGGCCGTGTTGCCGTCGTGATGAATGAAGAAGCGAAACGGCTGGGGCAATAGAGGTCGTAAGTTGGATAGATATCTACCCACCCTACCACGTGGTTCCGGGGCGCGAAGCGAACCCGGAACTACTGCCTGAGCGTTTCCAGTGAGCGGATTGTCCGACGGTCGGGCTCAGGCCATAATTCAGGGTTTGGGCGATGCCCGTCCCGGAACGACGAGATATTAAGGAAAAACGTATCTTCATGAGTAACAATCTCCTCTTCTCTCCGCTCAAATTGCGTGGCGTCACCCTGCCGAACCGCGTCGTGCTCTCACCGCTCTGTATGTATTCCGCGAATAGCGGTGTCGCCTCAAGCTGGCAATTCGCGCATCTCAGCACTTTCGCGCGGGGCGGGGTGGGTTTGGTCTTCGCCGAAGCCAGCGGGGTAGATCCACGCGGGCGCATTACGCCGCGCTGTCTTGGCATCTGGACCGACGAGCAGGCGGAGGCCCTTAGGCCGACGACCGAGTTCATCTCTTCGATGGGATCGGTTCCAGGCATGCAGATAGCCCATGCGGGGCGCAAGGCATCGGCGGCACCGCCATGGGCAAAGGGTGTCCCGCTCGCGATCGGCGATACCGCGTGGGGCGATCCCGGCTGGCAAACCGTGGCGCCGTCGGAAGTGCCGTTGGCCGACGGATGGCCGACGCCTCATGCCTTAAGCGAAACTGAAATTGCGGATGTCGTGACTGCCTTTGCGGACAGCGCCCGACGCATGGCCCAGGCCGGATTCAAGGTGTTGGAAATTCACGGCGCGCATGGATATCTCATCCACAGCTTTCTATCCTCCCTCAGCAATCAGCGCAATGACGGCTACGGCGGCGACCGCGCCGGGCGCATGCGTTTCGCCCTGGAAGTCACAGAAGCTGTCCGGGCGGCGTGGCCCGACGAGTTGCCGCTGTTCTTCCGTATCTCTGCCATCGACGGCTACGGATGGGAGATCGAGGATTCAGTGGCGCTGGCGACGGCGCTCAAGGAGCGCGGTGTCGATGTGGTCGATTGCTCCGCCGGCGGCATCACCGGAGCACCTGCCTTCCGAGCCCAGGACGATGGCAAGCCGTTGCCGAAATCAGGCCAACGCCCACTCGGCTTCCAAGTGCCCTATTCGGAAGCGATCCGGCGTGACGCGAATGTACCTACCATGGCCGTCGGTCGCATTGTCGACCCGCAACAAGCGGAAGATATCTTGCAAGAAGGCAGAGCCGACCTGGTGGCCCTCGGTCGTGAGCTGATGCACGATCCGTTCTGGGCACTGCATGCGGCGGAAGCATTGGAGCAGGAAGACGCATTCAAGCTCTGGCCCGACCAATACCGCTGGGCCATCGTACGCCGCGCGGAGTTGGGGCAGTACGAACGGGCTTAACGACGGATTAGGCCGTTTTGCCTGCCGCTGGGTCGCTCTTCTCGGGCACGACTTTTTCCGGCGGGAATTGGATACTTACACATGTACCTTTACCGGTTTCACTCGTGAGCCTCAGCTGACTGCCGTTCAGTTTCGTTAAGCTTCTTGAGAATGAGAGACCGAGGCCCTCATGCGGGCGGTCCGGTTGCGATTGAACTTCGCCGAAAGGTTCGAAGAATTTTTTCATATCTTGGGCGGCGATGCCGATGCCATTGTCCTAAACTTGGATGCATACCAATTCGTCCGTCTCTGCTCTAGCAGAGATAACGATCCTGCCGCCGTCGATCTCGGTCTCGACCTCACCGTCGTAATGTTCGCCGATGGAGAGAACTTCGGTCCCCTGGAATACGACATCGGCGTCGCGCAGTTAGAAATGGCCGGATTTTTCCTCACTCCAGGCGACGACCCAATCTGCGCGCTGGATGACGGTGGTTCCGCTCATTGCAGTCGGGCCTTCAGCCAATCGACGATCTTGTTGTATTCGGCCTCGCCACCCGGCCCCAACAGGCGCGCCCGCAGGAACCCGTGGATCATGTTCTCGGCACAGTGATAGACCACGTCGTTACCGGCGGCG
>CAXAGK010000051.1:0-13515 GCA_963968305.1 uncultured Rickettsiales bacterium
AACCAATACGGTGTCGGCATTAACGCGCGTTTGCATATTTTCGAGCATTCTCCACCCTCCTATTGCTCAATTGAACTATCATGCGGGACGCGGATGTCGACACACTATAGGGGAACGATATGACTGAGTTTTTGAAGATCGAGAAAGACGGCCACATTCTACGGGTCACCTTAAACCGTCCCGAGCGCCGAAACGCCCTCTCGACGCCCATCTGTCATGGCTTAATCGATCTCCCGGCGCAGGTGGAAGCCGATATGGATATCCGCTGCGTAGTGATCACCGGTGCCGGCGAAGGCTTTTGTTCCGGCGCCGACCTCAAGGAACGCAAGGAGGGAGACGAGACAACACGATGGGATTACGTGGAGCTTGTCGACCGCGCATTGCTCGATATCGAGAAGATACCTGTACCGGTCATTTCCGCCGTGAACGGTCATGCGCTCGGCGGCGGCACGGAACTGGCACTCGGCTGCGATATTCGCCTCGCCGTAAAGCACGCCGATTTCGGCCTCACCGAGACCGGCATCGGCATCATCCCGACCGGCAGTATCGTGCGCCTGCTCCGCGATGGATACGATGCGCTCAACTCGCTGCTCACATATACCGCAGGCCGTTTCAGCGCCGCGCAAATGCTGGAGATGGGCTTCATCCAACAAGTGACCGATGACGTGCCGCAGCTTGTGGACCGAACGGATGTATTGGCGCGGCAGATCGCGCAAAACGCACCTTTGGCCTTACGCGCGGCAAAGCAGGTGAAGCGCACACTGTCAGCGGCGAAAACTGCGGAGGCCATGCAATCCGCCGAAGCCATTCGACGCACCCTCGATGGCACCACCGATTGCCTCGAAGGTTTGGCCGCTTTCGCGGAGAAACGGGAACCGCTATTCATCGGAAAGTAAACTGTAAATACATGCATATTTATGCATTTATCTGAATTTTCCAGATAATTATTGGACTTCGTCTCTAATCCTCGGCTGAATTGCGCCGGTTAAGAGGAACCTCCGTCATGCAGAATTTCGCGGCGGCCTTTATCGAGGCTTTCAATTTACTTGCGCGCGCCGATAGCGATTTGCTGGAGATCGTCGGCCTTTCTCTAAGCGTCAGCCTCTCCGCCGTCATACTCTCCTGCCTGATCGGGTTTCCCATCGGCGCGGCCCTCGGAATTGGGCGCTTTCCCGGACGCCAA
Source organism: uncultured Rickettsiales bacterium (assembly GCA_963968305.1). GTDB lineage: Bacteria > Pseudomonadota > Alphaproteobacteria > UBA8366 > UBA8366 > UBA6544. The sequence goes on from CAXAGK010000051.1 coordinate 1,184, forward strand.
ACGCTCATTGTCTGCGTCAACGCCCTCATGGGACTGCCGCCTGTTGTCGTCGGATTGATCGTTTATCTGTTTCTGTCGAATGCTGGGCCGCTCGGTTGGATGGAAATATTGTATTCACCGACGGCGATGATTATCGCGCAAACCATTTTGGTGGCGCCCATAGTGGCCGCACTTTCCCGCCAGGTGGTCGCCGATCTTCACGCTGAATACGCGGAGCAATTCCGATCCCTTTCCGTACCGACACGCACCGCGGTCGCAGCAATGCTGTGGGACGCACGGCACAGCCTGGCCACCGTGGCGCTGGCTGGGTTCGGGAGGGCTATTGCTGAAGTCGGCGCGGTCATCATCGTCGGCGGCAATATCGATCATCTAACCCGCGTCATGACGACGGCTATCGCGTTGGAGACGTCGAAAGGAAACCTCGCCTTGGCTTTGGCTCTCGGTCTCATCCTTATTGTTCTGGCGCTCGGGGTGAATGCCGGCGTGGCAATTCTCCGTGGTGCATCGGAGCGCCATGCCGATGCGTGAAGCCCTCTTGCCGGCAAGCATTTCCGGACTGACCTTTAAAGCCGGCCGACGCCGTTTAGTCGACGACGCGCATCTTGAGCTACAGCCGGGCGCGATCACGATGATCATGGGGCCAAACGGCGCTGGTAAGAGCCTATTACTGCGCCTACTCCATGGATTGATCGTACCGTCGGCGGGTAACATTCAATGGGGAACGCGCGCGCCCAGCGAAGATACCCGGTATCAACAAGCCATGGTCTTTCAACGACCCGTCATGCTGCGCCGATCCGTTGCCGCGAATATCGATTTTGCGCTCAAATTGCGCGGCAAGCGGAATTCTGAGACCCGAAACCATATTCTGACGACCGTCGGTCTGGAGGACCGTGCCAAACAACCGGCGCGTCTGCTTTCAGGCGGCGAACAGCAACGCCTCTCCCTCGCCCGAGCGCTGGCAACGGAGCCGGACGTGCTATTCTTAGACGAGCCAACCGCACATCTGGACCCGGCTTCGACAGCCGCAATCGAAGATGTCGTCCGGGAAGCCCATCGCGCGGGCACCAAGATCGTTTTCGTCAGCCACGATATCGGACAAGCACGCCGTCTGGCCGACGAAGTGATTTTCATGCATCGCGGCCGCGTTTTGGAACAGACACCGGCCGCCCAATTTTTCGAGATCCCGGAATCACCGGAGGCTAAGCACTTTCTCGCGGGAAAACTCGTCCTTTGAAAATCCGATCGATATTCGCTTTCCTTGCGATTTGGACGTTTGGACTTGGAATTCCAAGCGATGCCGACGCATCGGAACGCTCCCTCATCCTGCAATCGACGACCTCAACCGCCAATTCGGGCCTATACGATCATTTGTTGCCGGTATTCGAGGGTGAAACCGGAATTAAGGTGCATGTGGTCCCCGTCGGCACTGGGCAGGCGATACGAAACGCCCGGAACGGTGATGGAGACGTGCTCCTGGTACATGCGACAGAGGCCGAAGAGAAGTTCGTCGCCGACGGCTTCGGGGTAAAACGTTTCGATGTGATGTACAACGACTTCGTCATCGTGGGCCCACCCGCCGATCCGGCGAAAATAGCAGGTCTCGGCAATGCTAAGGATGCCTTACGTAAAATCGCTTCGGCCCGTTCGTTCTTCGCCTCACGCGGCGATGATTCGGGAACCCATAAGAAAGAATTGCAGATTTGGGCCGCGGCCAACCTCGATCCAAGCAAAGACAGCGGGACCTGGTATCGCGAAACCGGCTCCGGCATGGGGGCGACCCTGAATATCGGTGTCGGCATGGGGGCTTATGTTCTGACGGATCGTGCGACCTGGCTAAGCTTTGGGAATAAAAGGGATTTCAAGACTCACGTCCAGGGCGACGAGGTTCTTTTTAATCAATACGGCATCGTATTGATTAATCCTGCCAAGCATCCCCGCGTAAAGGCTAGCGCCGGGCAGAGGTTCATCGATTGGATTCTTAGCCCAAAGGGTCAAGGCGCTATTGCCGGGTATAAGTTGCGGGGAAAGCAACTCTTTTTCCCGAATGCAGTGTTGTGGTGAGTGTCTTGTTTGATCGCCGTGCCTGTCGAAAGGTGTCACGCCCAGTCGACGTATCTATTTGGTTTCCGTACCGGGGATCGCGAGGACTTCAAGCTTAGTGCCATTGCCCTTCTCCATCTCGATCATGGCGTAGGTGGCCGCGCCACCAACCGTATCCGTCGGCGAGCCGCAATAGGCCGCCGTAGCGTCGTTCGTCACCAGCTTCATCGCCGCGTGATGATGGCCGAGCGCTAAATAGTCGAAGGGACTATCCTCAATCTCGCCCATGTGGATCGGCGAGGACCGGTGCGACGGCTCGCCATGCGGCACGTGGATGCCGTGGCCCATGCCAATGTAGTATTCGCATTCCTCAGGGCGATTTGGCCTACCGCCAAGCGGTGCGAAATTTGGCGAATGATCGACCATGCCCTTACCCCAGACGGCAACACCCAATTCCTCGATCCACAAAGTCTCACCCTCCTCCGCCGTCAGAAACGTCAGGTTCGGGATCGTTTTGAAATCGTGGCGTTGATAGATACCACCCTCGATCAGGCAATCGTGGTTACCGGGGATCATTGCCACCGGGCATGGCTGGGCCGCGATGCGTTCCATCGACCATTCGATGGTCTCTTTCGTCGCCTGATTGGAATCGAACAGATCGCCCGCCAACAACACCAGATCGGGATCGTGCTCTTGCATCGTATCCAAGACGCGGTCGAACATATCTTTGTAATAGTCGCTCGCCTCGACATAGCGGTCGTGGTGATAGTGATCGCCGTCCAAATGAATGTCCGAGCAATGGGCAACACGCAGTGAATCTGTCATTTCGGCCGCTGTATAGGGATGGGGCAGGGTTTGATAGAGATTAATATGCATTTTCAAATGGCTTCCGCCAGTCCCCTGACCGAACGTGGTGGTTTCCACGCCGATTCCGCGGCCTAACTGTTAGCGGGTGACATTAATCGCCGGGAATTGACGCCGATATGAACGACGCAACGACAGAACGCGGCCTGTATCTGAACGCCTTCGCGGACGGCACGGACCCAATCGATATGACCAAGACCGACGAATTCGCAAGCTTGCTGCAAAGCGCCGGCGACCTCGACATTCCGCATTCCCCCGATATCGCTTATCAATCCTGCAACATCGTAGTGCGGCGCCAGCGATTTCATTTCCTCGAATGGGGCGCTGCCGACGCGCCGACGATCTTGCTGCTCCATGGCGGCCATCAGTCGGCCCATTCCTGGGACTTGGTGAGCCTGCATTTGGCACAGAAATACCGCATTATCGCGCTCGATCAGCGCGGCCACGGCGACAGCGAATGGGCGCGTAACGGCGATTATTCGAATCTTACCATGGCGCAAGACGCACGCGCCTTCGTGCAAGCCATCGGTCTGCAAAACCCAGTCGTCATGGGCCATTCAATGGGCGGGCGGAACACCCTGCTACTAACCCGCATGGACCCAAGCTATCCCCGCGCACTCGTCATCGTCGATGTCGGACCGGAGACCATGGAAGCGGGACGCAAGACGATCTCCAGTTTCGTGAAAAAGAACGAGATATTCGACGATCTGGAGCATTTCGTCCGCAATGTCCGCGAATACGATCCCTACCGCAGCCGCGAGCACATCGAGCGCACGGTGAAGTACAACATGCTGGAACGCGCCGACGGTAAATACATCTCTAAATGCGACTACCGACGGTGGCGCGGCGAGATCGAAGTCCATGACGAGAACCGAGATTCGATTAGTCTGGACGATGTCGGCAAGTTCGAGATGCCGGCACTGATCGTGCGCGGCGAGAACTCAAATATTCTGGCCCCTGATGCCGCGGAACGTTTCCGCGATGCCTTGCCACAAGGCCAGCTGGTGACTGTTCCCGAGTGCGGCCACAACGTACACTCGCAGAACACCTTGGGTTTCATTGGCGCCGTGGGGAAGTTTCTCTCTTCACTTGAGTGATCGCTTCCGTAAGGCGCCGGGGAGAGGGATATCGTGGATAGATTATCCGCCGCACAGGCAGCCGCATTATTGGAAACAGGCGATGAGATCGCCCTTCTCGATGTCCGCGAGATTATGCGGTTCGGGCTCGGGCATCCGTTATTGGCGACAAACCTGCCACTCTCGCGACTGGAAATGTCGATCTGCGATGTGGTGCCGAGGCGCGCGACACCGATCCTTCTGATCGACGGGGGCGACGGTCGCTCGGAATTAGCGGCAGAGCGGTTGGCCCGCGTCGGATATACGGATAATTCGATCGTGGATGGCGGTACCCCGGCTTGGGAAGCGGCAGGGCTCGGTCTCATTCCGGAGATCGAAGTACCTACCAAAGGATTCGGCGCCTTCGCCCGGATCAACGGCAAACCGAACTTCATCAGCCCAAACGAACTGAAGTCGGCACTCGAGTCCGACGAGGACTGGATCGTGCTCGACAGCCGGCCAAAGCCGGAATACACGGCCGGCAATATTCCCGGCAGTATCGATGCGCCAGGCGCTGACGTCCTGCGATGGTTCGACGACCTGGTGCCGGATCCGAAGACCAAGGTTTGCGTTAATTGCATGTCAGCGACACGCGGTATTCTCGGCGGCCTCAGTTTGATCGCGGCGGGTGTGCCGAACGAAGTGCGCGTGCTACATCACGGCACGCGCGGCTGGCTGCTCGACGGGCATGAGTTGGAACGAGGTGCGGCCCGTTTCCCAGCGCCGGTCTCAAAGAAGGCGCAGACTTCTGCCCGCAAGCGTGCGGAGGGCATCGCGCAGCGCGCGGGGTTACCACGCATCGACCGCGCGACTTTGGACGCATGGCGGGTTGACGCCCCACGGACGACCTATCTGTTCGACGTGCGAACACCGGAGGAGTTCGCGGCGGGTCACCTGCCCGGTGCCCGCAATGCACCCGACGGCTCAATCATTATGAGCCCAGACCGGTATTTCAGCACTCTGAATGCAAGGATCGTGCTCGCCGACGACGATACGGTGCGGGCGACAGTAACCGCTCTGTGGCTCGCCCAAATGGGCTGGGGCGACGTCGCCATCTATGCGGGCGGGATCGATGGTGGAGGCCTGGAGAGCGGTCCCGCAACCGACACCTCTCCGTCTGTTCCCCAGACCGCTAACATTACGCCAGACACTCTCTGGAGAGAATTGGAAGCTGGTGAGGTGGCGGTGATCGACGTTGGCCCGTCCCCAGAATTCGTCGAAGCGCATATCGAAGGAGCCGCTTGGTGCTTGCGGCCCGAGCTGGCCGAGCATCTAAAGAATTCTGGAAAGACGGTCGTCCTGACGTCTCGCGATGGCGTCGTCGCGCGCTATGCCAGCGATGATATTCGCCGCGTACTCGACACGGAACTTCAGGTCCTAGAGGGCGGAATTGACGCCTGGCGTGACGCTGGTCTGCCCATTGAGTCCGGAGAAGAAAATATACTGTCACCGCGCGACGATTTCTTTCTCGCGTCTTCGGAACGACCCGGCGATCAACGCCAAAACATCGTCGATTATCTGGACTGGGAGACGGGCTTGTTGGACGATATCGAACGCGCTGGCCCAGTCCCCTACCGCAACCTAATTTGGGCCTGAAGCAATAAGAGAATGAGAGCTTGGGGAGAGACGATATGGCGAAAGAAACCCGCTGGGCGCGCCGCCCCTATGACGGTCATGCGATCAACCAGCCGTTGGAGCCGGACCTAGAACTGTTGCAGGTCGGCCCCGCCACCCCGGGCGGCGAGTATTTCCGACGCTTCTGGCAGCCCGTCGCCATAACCAGTCAGCTCGGTGAAAAGCCGGTCGTTATCCGCATCCTTGGCGAAGACCTTGTCGTCTTTCGCGATCTTCAAGGAAACATCGGGCTGCTGCACAAGCACTGCGCCCATCGCCGCGCCTCGCTGGAGTTCGGGCGCATCGAGCAACAGGGCATCCGGTGTTGCTATCACGGTTGGCATTTCGATGTGGACGGCACGATCCTGGAGACGCCGGGTGAGCCTGAAGACAGCGAAATCCGCCACACAATCTGTCAGGGTGCTTATCCAGTCCATGAGTTTAAAGGCCTCGTTTTCGCCTATATGGGACCGCCGGAGAAACAGCCAAAATTTCCCTACTACGATTCGATGGAGATTCCCGACCACGACATGATCCCCTACTCCATCTCCTCACCTTGCAACTGGCTGCAGGAGAGCGAAAACTCGATAGACCCCTATCACAGCGTCTTCCTGCATGGACGGGTCAACGGCCCGCAATTTCCCGGGCTGGAGCATTTCGTGGCCCTGCCGGTCGTGGCCTATCACCAGCGCCCCGAAGGCATCGTCTACAGCCATTCACGGCGTAAGGACGATTTAATTCTGATTCGTTTCCACGATCATTTCCTGCCAAGCATGGCGCAGAACGGCGGCATGTTTCAGGTGTTGAGCGAACCTAAGACGTTCAGCCGTACCAGCTTGACGAAATGGGTCGTTCCGGTCGACGACACCAATGCCCGCAAATTTGGCTGGCGGCATTTCAACGACAAAGACGAGGTGCTGAGCCAAGGCAACCGCGACGAAGTCGGCTGGGAGAAGGTCGACTTCTACGGCCAAACCGAGCATCGCTCCTACGAAGAAAAGCAAGACAATCCGGGCGACTGGGAAGCCTGGACCGGCCAAGGCCCGATGAACGTCCACAAGCGGGAATATCTCGGCTTAACCGATGAGGGTGTTACGTTATTGCGTGATAAATTGCGCCGCGACATCCGCGCCGTCGCCAATGGCGAGGACATCGCCATGCCCCAAGGCACGCCCGAAAAGCCGTTCCACACATATGGCGGCGACACGGTGCTGCGCATTCCCAAAGACAATCAGGACGACCGCGCGATGATCGACCGGGTCCAGCGCACAGTCGCCGATATATATTTCGCAGGTGACGCCTACGAAGGTAAAGATAGGAGCGAGTTTATCTGCCGGGAGGTGTCGGTGAAGTTCGAGTAGGAGTGCGCCACGCCATCCTTCGACAGGCTCAGGATGACACGACGGAAACGATCAGTATTACAACAGCGTCATCCTGAGCTTGTCGAAGGATGACAACACCAAGGCGCTGAAATGCGAAAGACCATCACCCTTTTTGAAAACCTGCGGGCAGTGCCCTACACGCCGTTCTACTTCACAATCGCGCGGGGTGATTGGGCGCGCGAGGGGATTGACGTGCGGGTCGAGACGTCACCCGCCATGTCGCAGACCGCCGAAGCGCTGCTCGACGGACGGGCGGATGTCTCCTGGGGCGGGCCGATGCGGGTCATGACCTATCATGACAAGGATCCGGAATGCCCACTCGTCTGTTTCGGACAGGTGGTGGCGCGCGACCCCTTTATTCTGGTTGGGCGGGAGCCGAACAAACACTTTCGCTTCCAGGACCTTGCCGGTCTCAAGGTTGCGGTCGCCGAAGAAGCGCCAACCCCTTGGCTAACCTTTCAAGATGATCTCGGCCGCGCGGGGTTCCCTCCGGATCGTCTAAAACGCACACCCAACCAACCAATGGCGGACAATGTCGCAGCTTTACGCGCTGGCGAGATTGATGTCGTTCAAGTCTTCGAGCCTTATGCGGAGCAATTGGCGACGGAAGGGACAGGCCATATCTGGCACCGTTTCGCCGAGCGGGGCGATATCGCCTATACCAGTTTTTATACGACAAAGGCTTTCGCGAAACGCCAGCGTAAGACCTGCCGCGCCTTGGTGCGTGGGATCGGACGCGCGCAAATCGCACTTCACAGCACGCCCGCCAATGAGGTCGCCAAGGCTATCTGCGAATTCTTCCCGGAACTCACGCAACGGCGCTTAAGTCGGATGATCTCCGGCTATCGTAAATCCGGCCTTTGGGCGAAGACGCCGGCCTTGCCGCCCGCAGCATTTACGCGCCTCAAAGCGGCACTGCTGTCCGGCGAATTGATCGAACGCGACATCCCTTACGACAATGCCGTCGATGCTCGATTGTCGAACACGAAGATCGATGATTGATAGAGGAGCTAACAATGTCAGCCGAGCCGATTTGCCTCTCCGTCCCTGCCATTGACATCGGACCGTTCTTGGACGGTACACCTGCAGGTAAGCAAGCCGTTGCGGATGAACTCGCCGCCGCCTGCCGCGACATCGGGTTCCTCGTCATCAAGAACCATGGCCTTTCCGCAGACGTATTGGAGACCGCCTTTCGGATGAGCCGGGCGTTCTTCGATCTGCCGCAGGACGACAAGGACGCCATCCATCCGACAGGACCATCGAAACAACGGGGCTATCACGGCTTCGCCAGCCGCGGCCTCGCCAATACGCTGGGTATCGCCGCACCACCCGATTTGCGAGAGACCGTCTTTCTCGGCCCCATAGACGATCTCATAGAGAGCTATCGCCATGTTCCGGAAGCGGAAGTTTCTTATTGGCCGAACACCTTGCCGTCCAAGCCGGACGGCACGGCGGAAGCCTTGAGCGCGCTATATCGTGGTTTTGAGAAACTCTCCGCCGACCTCCTGCGGATATTCGCCGTGGCACTCCGCATGCCGGAAGATCATTTCGCCGAAAAAATCGATCGGCATTTTTCAATCCTAAGCTGCCATCACTATCCCGCTCTGACGGAACCGCCCGCCCCCGGTCAGCTACGGACCGGCCCGCATACAGATTTTGGCGCCCTAACCATCCTCGCGATGACCACCGAACAGGGCGGCCTCGAGGTGCAAATGCCGGACGGTAGTTGGGCCGGTGTCGTAGCGGGCCCCGGCGAATTGGTGGTGAACCTCGGCGATATGATGGCGCGCTGGACCAACGACCGCTGGAAATCGACCCTGCACCGCGTGGCCAATCCATTGGCTCTCGCTGACGCCATGAGCCGACGTCAATCAATCGGCTACTTCATGCACCCGAACTACGATGCCGCGATTGAATGCTTCCCGACTTGCCGCAATCCGGGAGCGGAACCGCTCTATCCGTCAATCACAGCCGGCGCGCATATCGCCGAGAAAATAGCTAAAAGTCACGCAATGTAGTTAAGGTTAATTCTGTTTAATACGACGAAAAATACTGAATCTTAAGCACGATTCTAATATGCACTGCCCGGATATGGCGCAATAATTGCCTGCCCATATGGTTAATAATAAACGTCACCATATCGATAGCGAGCACAAGAATATGTCCATTGTATTGATCGTTGAAGAGACCGAAGGCATCCGCGATTACGTAAAGCACCATGTGCTCGATTGGGGCCACACGGTATTGGAAGCAGGAACCGGTGCCGGCGCCATCGTCGCCATTCGGGAATTGCGGCCCGATTTAGTCGTGATCGACCCTGAATTACCGGATATGTGTGGCTTCGATGCCGTTGATCTGATCCAAAAAGACGAAACAACCGCCAACATGCCGGTCATCGCCTTGACCGCGCTGAATAGTGCGGAAGGACGCCAGAAGGCTGCGGACGCTAAATTCGCCCATTATCTGACGAAGCCAACCATCGACATCCACGAGTTGCACGATTCGATGCGCCGCCACCTCTAAAAAACTTTAATTTCACCCGCCGTCTCGTGCCGGCCCGATTTTGGACGTTCGACGTGCTCTCCCGATTTCAATCGACGATCAACGCCCGTTCTACGTTCATCCAAATTAACATCGAAACGCGGGGTGCGGCGATCGCTCTCATCCAGGATGATGGTGGCGCCTTCGCTTTTGGTTTTTTCATACGCGGTATCGCGATCATCCATGAGTGCGAACTGAACGTTCGCCTTGATTTGACCAGACGGCCAACTCACGCCCGCGAAGAATATTTCCCAATCGCTTTTTATATGTGGCTTCAAGAAGTCCTGACAGTCGTCGACACTGTTCAGGAGACACAACCGTCACCCGTAGGCCAGAGATCCCCGCGATATTCCGTCCGGCATCTCTCTAAACCCCAAATTAAAGTGAGACGACTGCTCATCCATCATTGGTAACAAATCACAACTATCAATATCCAGACATTATGTGGTCCTTATTGCCGGACACCACCTTAATCCTCTCTCACATGCGCTGCGCCGGCTTCGACAAGGGCGGCGATTTCCGCCTCGGAATAGCCAACATCAGACAGCGCTTCCGCCGTGCTTTGTCCTAAATTCTCCGGATGCCGGTAATAGCCGCCCGGCGTCTTTGAGAAACTGACCGGGACCTTGATGTGACGAATTTTTCCTTCCGTCGGATGTTCGACTTCGGGAAACATGCCGACCGCCGTGAGATGCGGACAATCGAACAAATCTTCCGGGCTGTTCATTGGCATCACCGGGATATCAGCTTCTTCGAGAACACGCAGCCACTCCGCCGAGGATCGATCGGCCATGATTTCGGTGACGATCTCATAGAGCGCGTCGATGTTCTTCGAGCGTGATGGTTGATCCGCAAACCGCGGATCCTTCGCCATTTCAGGCTTTCCGGCCACATCGAAGAATCGCCCCCAATGCTTGTCGTTATAGGGCAGCACGCAGATATATCCGTCCGCTGTCGGGAACGGGCGGCGGTGCGGAGTCAGCATTCGCTGATAGCCCGCTTCCCCGGTCGGCGGATCATACATCCGTCCCTGCATATGCTCGTTCATGATGAAACCGGCGAAGGATTCGTACATCGGCACGTGAATTTTCTGTCCCTCACCCGTGCGTTCGCGGTGGAACAGTCCCATGGAAATCGAATAGGTCAGGAATAATCCGGTCGTCTTATCGGCCAGCACACTCGGTCCGTAGCGCGGTGTTCCCGTCACCGACCCGAACAGCGACGCTAAACCGGACGCCCCCTGTATCAGGTCGTCATAGGCGGGTTTATCGACGAACGGTCCCTCCTCGCCATATCCCGTCGCCGCCGCATAGACGATATCCGGCTTGATCGCGGCAATGGATTCATAGTCAATGCCGAGCCGCGCCGCGGCTTTCGGGCGAATATTGTGGACGAAGACGTCGGCACTTTCGACCAGGCGTTTCAGCGGCTCCTGCGCTTCCGGCTTTTTCAGGTCGAGCACGACACTGCGTTTATTCCGTCCCTTCATCAAATAAGCCGACGACATGCCCGGCGTTTTGAACGCACCGGTCCAGCGGCCGATATCACCCCCCGGTGGCTCCACCTTGATGACATCGGCGCCCATCTCGCCCAGAATTTGGGTGCAAAACGGGCCAAGCATAACAGTCGTAAGATCGATGACACGAATTCCCTGAAGCGGACCGCGAGGAGTTTCTGACACGATGGTGGTTTCCTTCTATGACATTGGGATTAATATGACCCAGAATCGGGCCATGTCAGGGACCATCTTGAAATTTTGTTACCAGCCCTCCGAACCAGCGCATCCAAGGGAGTTGAGAATGTCCGCCAGCGAACACAGTCACACAGGTCTCCAGTTCAGCGAACTGACTTCATTCATGGGCGCGGAAGTCCATTGTGTCGATCTGAATACTCCCTTGTCCGAGACGGACTTCGCGGACCTGAGGCGCGGCTTGGCGGATTACAGCTTGTTGCTTATTCGCGACCAAGACATGACGCCGGAATCGCAAATCGCCTTCAGTCGCCGGTTCGGTGAATTGGAAGACCATGTGTTGCAAGATTTCTGCCTCGACGGTCACCCGGAAATATTCGTCGTCTCGAACATCATTGATGACGGCAAGCATATCGGTGCATATGGAGGTTCGAAACAATACCATTCCGATCTCGCCTATATCGAAAAACCGAGCCTGGGGTCGGTCTTCTATTGCTTGGAGTGCACGGAAGAAGGTGGCGAGACCGCATTTGTCAGCATGTACGCGGTCCACGACGGATTGCCGGAAGATAAACGTGCTTGGCTGACCGAACAAAAGGTCGTCTTCGATTATCCGTGGAACCACGAGATGTACAATGCTCACCGCCCGGCACTGACACAGAAGCAAATCGATAGTACACCTCCGATCGCACACCCTTGCGTGCGCACTCATCCAGAGACCGGACGACGAGCCGCCTTCTTCAGCCCAATCTGGATTCGCAACTTCGAAGGCATGAGCGAAGAAGAAAGCCAGCCGATCCTCAAGGAGCTTTGCGATTTCGCAACCCAAGATCAGTTCACCTACACCCATACCTGGCGGCCGGGCGACGTGTTAATCTGGGATAATCGCTCCAGTATGCATAAGGCAATGCCGTTCGATGAGGAAAACGCACGGCGTCTCATGCACCGCACAACAATTTGCGGCGACCGCCCCTATCTCGACGTCTAAAGACTTCGCGGCACCGGCAAGCGCCGGTTAGAGCCTTTCCAGATTATATGGAAAGGCTCTAGGGTGCGGCCATGACGACAACGCCGCCCGATTTCGAC
>CAXAGK010000052.1:0-13508 GCA_963968305.1 uncultured Rickettsiales bacterium
CGAGAATACCGATGGCGATCGTGACAATTGATAAGATGACGCAGATGGTCATGCTCATCGCGGCCTCCGGCAATCCGGGGTTAAACTTGCGATGAAGTTGATCACGTCTCCTGGACGCCGCGCAAGCGTTCTCCGCGTCTTCGCAGCAGCTCGACTGCGAATAACAGACCGATCGAAACGATCACTAAGATAGTGGCCACAGCAAGGATCGTCGGACTGATGTGTTCGCGGATGCCGGAGAACATCTGCCATGGAATCGTGCGTTGTCTGAAACTGCCGACGAAGAGAACGACGATGACTTCGTCGAAGGACGTGATGAACGCGAAGAGAGCGCCTGAGATAACGCCCGGCAGAATTAGCGGCACGATGACCTTGAAGAAGGTTGTTGTCGGCGACGCCCCTAGACTGGACGAAGCGCGGATTAAGCTGTTGTCGAATCCGACCAAGGTCGCGGTCACCGTAATGACGACGAAGGGCGTGCCGAGAGCGGCGTGGGCTAGAATGACACCGAGGTGCGTACCCTGTAGGCCAATGCGGGAGTAAAAGAAGAACATACCTGCCGCCGAAATGATCAGCGGCACGATCATCGGTGAGATCAAGAGGCTCATGATCAGGGTCTTAGCCGGCATTGTCGGGCGTGATAGGCCAAGTGCGGCGAGCGTGCCCAGGGTCGTCGACAGCATGGTCGCGAAGAAAGCGATGATAACGCTATTTCGAACCGCGCCCTGCCAATTCAGGTTTGAGAAGAAATCCTCATACCACTTCAGTGAATACCCTGCCGGGTCGAGCGCCAACATTTCCTTGGTGAAAGTAAAGAACGGCACGGAATTGAAGGAAAGTGGCACGACGACGACCAACGGGAAGATCAGGAAGAAGAAAATCAGCCCGCACAGAATTCGAAAGCCGTAATGCCACAGGCGTTCGGGGATCGAGAGATAAGGTGGAAGTTGCGCCATCTTAGCCGAGCTTCATGTTGTCGATGCCGATGACCTTGTCGTAGATCAGATAGAGCGCGACCACCACGCCAAGCAGGATCACTCCGAGTGCTGCCCCTAAGCCCCAGTTGAGTGAGCCGGAAATATGATACGCGATGCGGTTGGAGATAAACGTTCCTTCCGTCCCGCCGACCAGTTCCGGCGTGATATAGTAGCCGATGGCCAAGATGAACACGAGAATGGCGCCAGCGCCGATCCCAGGCACCGTGTTCGGGAAATAAATCTTCCAGAACGCGAGCCATGGATGTGCGCCGAGCGAGACCGCCGCGCGCACGTAGCTTTTGGGAATGGTCTTCATCACGCTGAATAGCGGTAGGACCATGAACGGCAGCAGGATGTGCGTCATGGCGACTATACTGCCGAACTGATTGTGAATCATCTGCGGACGGTTATCGGTGCCGACTAACCCCGCGAACACCAGCAGCTCGTTAATTACGCCTTGCTGTTGGAGCAGGGCGATCCACGCAGTGGTGCGCACCAGCAACGATGTCCAAAAGGGCAGAAGGACGAATATCAACAACATGTTCGATGATTTCGTCGGAAGGATCGCCATTAGATAGGCGATGGGAAACCCGAGGATCAAAGTCATCAATGTGATGAAGAGGCTCAACTTCAGGGTTCGCCAAAATAAGTGAAGATAAATACGGGCTTCTTCGTCGACGCGTGTCAGGTCTCCGTCGACCTTTCGCTTGGCGTCGACTGCCGCCAGGAAATATCCATCGGTATATTCGGGGGCAAACTGTTTGATCAGTTTCCAGGTTTCGATATCGCCCCAAGCGTTGTGTGCTTTGATAAGGGCAGGCTTATAAGGGCCTTCTATGATCCGCTTCGCCTTGCGTCCGGAAGAACGGAACAGGCTCGACATACCTGGTGCTTCGTAATTCAGGCGCTGCCCGGCGCGGCTGATCGTTCGGTTTTCTCGGCCTTCCTTGATATCTTCGACCATGGCCGCGAAGACTGCTTCGGATGGCAATGCGTTTCCTTCCGCATCCCAATCCTTCAACAGCGCGGTGCTGCGCGGCAGGATTTCACTGATGATCGAATTTTCGACCGAGCGAAACAGCATATCCACGATCGGCACGAAGAACGTGATGATGATAAAAAGGAAAAGTGGTGCCACCAGTAACAAGGCTTGCAATTTTTTCCGTCGCAACGCCCGGGCCAGGCTTACTTTAAGCAGGATGCCGTCCGCAGTGACGATAGGTTCGTCAGATTGCTGCGTCGCGTCGGTCATGAATTTCGGCGTCTCAGAAATTTACGGGGTGGCGCTTAGCCACCCCGTAATCCGGTCTACTTGGCGAGCCAAGCTTCAAATCGCGCCGTGAAGTCGTCCTGGTGATCGGCCCAGAACTCATAATTGTTTAGCAACGTATTTTTTGAATTATTTGGATCGGTTGGCATGTGTGGTTTCATATCGATGCCGAGTTTAGCGTGCTTGCCGACCATTGGCGCGGAAGATTTACGGGCCGGGCCGTAGGAAATATACTTGGCTTGATCCGCCAGGCGCTGGGTGTCTGTGGCATATCGCAAGAACTTTTTAACAGCGGCCAAGTTTTTAGTGCCTTTTGGGATGATCCAGCCATCGAGATCAAAAACTTGCCAATCCCACAACATGGCGACAGGCTGTTTCTCTTCTTCAATCACTGAAAATAGGCGGCCGTTATAAGTTGAGCCCATTACAACTTCGCCATCGGCGAGCAACTGTGGTGTTTGTGCGCCCTTGGTCCACCAGATGACGCTGTCCTTGATAGTACCAAGCTTTTTAAGTGCGCGCTCTGCGCCACCTTTGGCACCCATGACATCGTATATCTTATCAGGTGCAACACCGTCACATAGTAAGGCCCATTCAAAGTTGTTTAGGGGCTTTTTCTCCAGCGAACGCTTGCCGGGAAATTTTTTCAGATCGAAAACATCACAAACGCTAGTTGGCTTGTTTTTAAGCTTATCTGTGCGGTAGCCGAAGGTCGTTGAATAGACAATCTGCGGAATGAAGCATTCGGAAATCAACAGGTTGCCAAAATCCTTCGAGGCTGGAGTGCCATCCGGCGCGGCAGCCAAGTCTTTGTCCGGATTAATTGGAAAGGCCAAGCCTTCATCGCAAAGGCGCATAGCATCAGCTGCAACGACATCGACTAAATCCCAGGTCACATTACCGACTTCGTTCATCGCACGCAATTTCGCAACAGCTTCTGGTGCAGAATCATCGTTGATGATTTTGACGCCTGGATTCGCCTTCATGTAGGGTGCGTGATATGCGTTCTGTTGGCTGGAGGAATAAGCGCCTCCCCAAGAGACGACAACCAATTCTGTTTCTGCGCTTGCCGAGCCGGCAAATGCTGTCGCCGCGCTCATCAAGATGGCGGCTGTAAGACTTCGTTTCAGTTTCATCTTTACTAATCCCTCTGTATCGGTTTCTTCAGGTTTTTTATTGGTATCCGACGGATTTATTCTTCCGCAGGTATATTGAGCGCCCGGCAATCTTCCAGACGCCAGCCCAGTGGAATTTCCAGACCGGGCGTTAATTCCGAAGGCTTTGAGGCATTCGGTACTTTCACGATAAAATCGTTTCGTCCGCAGACAGACAACCGAGTGCGAATATGGTCTCCTAGGTAGATCAATTCCTCGACTTTGCCAAATACCTTAGTATCACACTCGCCTTCCGACGGGTTTAACGTGACACGTTCTGGTCGCAGTGAAAGCATCGTGGCTTTACCGGGACCGTTGGTGTTCACTGGTAGGGCTGTCACACGTTCCCCAGATTTGAGCTCGACCGAGCAGGAATTCGCATCTTGCTCCACGACAGTGCCAATTAGCTTGTTGTTCTCGCCGATGAATTGCGCCACGAAGGAATTATCTGGCTGCTCGTATAGCTCTGATGGCGGAGCAAGTTGTTGGATGACCCCTTCATTAAATACCGCGATACGGTTCGACATCGTCAAGGCTTCGGACTGGTCATGGGTTACGTATACAACAGTGATACCTAAGTTTTCATGAATGTGTTTGATTTCGTATTGCATTTGCTCGCGTAGCTGCTTGTCGAGCGCGCCGAGCGGTTCATCCATTAGGACGAGTTTCGGATCGAAGACCAGTGCTCTAGCAACGGCGACACGTTGTTGCTGGCCACCGGACAGTTGCGCCGGGCGACGACCGCCGAAATCTGACAGTTGTACCATATCAAGTGCACGTTGAACCCGTTCCTCGACTTCCGCCTTACCCATCTTGCGGACCCGAAGCGGGAAGGCGAGGTTCTCCGCAACGGTCATATGCGGGAACAGGGCATAATTCTGGAACACCATGCCAATATCGCGCTTGTGCGGGGGTACGTTGTTGATTGGTTGCCCGTCCAAATATATTTGTCCATGCGTTGCGGTCTCGAACCCAGCCAGCATCATCAGGCAAGTCGTCTTGCCGGAGCCGGAGGGGCCTAACATGGTCAGAAATTCGCCTTTTGCGATGTCGAGATTTAGATTCTTTACGACGAGCGAGACGCCATCATAACTCTTTTGAACCTCGGCAAAGCGAACCAGAATGCCGTCCTGATCGTCAGCGTTACCGATCGAACTCTGATTGCCAGCCACGGCGCTGGACATATCCTGCACGAATTTCCCCTATCGGATCGTGTTCTGCTTGTTTTTATTAATGACTATTATTCAGGCCAATGTGACTAAACCAGCGTACACAGATTCGATGCGTAGACGCAAATTTGTCTCATTACGATGATTTTTAGTGACCGGTATTTCAATGCGTCTGTCTGATAACTAAAGCCTTAGCTAGTTCCAACAATCATGTGTGCAGGTCCAAAGGGGAAGTTGGTGATGTTCTCGGCGCCGGTTTCAGTGACGATCAGAATGTCATGCTCGCGATATCCGCCGGCTCCTGGTTGTCCTTCGGGTAGCATGATCATCGGCTCCATGGAGACGACCATGCCAGGCTCCAAGACCGTCTCCACATCCTCGCGCAACTCGACAGAGGCTTCGCGGCCGTAATAGTGGGAAAGAACGCCGAAGGAATGGCCGTAGCCGAAGGACCTGTGCTGCAGGAGATCCCACTCCCGGTACATCTCATTGAGTTCGGCGGCAATGTCACAACAGCGAATTCCGGGACGTATCAACTCCATGCCCCGCACATGCACGGCGCAATTCTTCTCCCATAGCGATAAATGCGCGTCGGAGGCGTAATCGCAGAAAAGTGTGCGTTCTAACGCCGTGTAATAGCCGAAGATCATCGGAAAGCAATTGAGTGAAAGAATATCGCCGGCCTCAATAATTCGGTTTGTAACGGGGTTGTGGGCGCCGTCAGTGTTGATACCGGATTGGAACCAGGTCCATGTGTCCATCAGCTCGACAAACGGAAAACTGTCGGCGATATCCCGCACCATGGCGTCGGTTGACGCCAGAGCGACCTCATGTTCACGCACGTCAGCGGCCACGGCTTCCATGCAAGCTCTTCCGCCAACGCCAGTGATGCGGGCACCTTCCCGGATGAGGTTGTGCTCTTCGGGAGATTTCACTGTCCGTTGCCGCATCGCTGCTTCCGAGACATCGTGCAGTTCGACGCCCGGAAAGGCTTCTTCAATCAGTTTCTTCAGATCAAGATTTACATGGTCGAATTCGATGCCGAGCTTTTTGACCGAACCGAGACGGTCCTTCAGCGCTTGAAAGTAATTATCTCGGCGCCAATCGGTGTAAGTGAGATTGTCTCCATAACTTCGCCGCCAAGGCTGTCCTCCGTCGATTGCGGGGGTAATGGTCGTGGCCTCGTCGGCGGTTAAGACCATCGCGAAGCGACGTCCGAAAGCACAATACATAAAGCCGGAGAAATAGCAGATATTGTGGTAGGACGTGAATATGCAGGCATCGAGTTCGGTTGCCGCTAAATGTTTGCGCATCGCGTTTTGTCGCCGCGCCATTTCCGTGTCGGAAAAGGGCGAATACGCTTTCTCTCCGTTATGCCATGTTAGAAGGTTTTGCAGGTCGTCGCTCATCGTGTGGTCTCCGGTCCGAATTCTTTTGTGGTTACTGACGCATCGGCGCGCTGCAGACAATGACAATCTCTAATTCTTCCAACCGGTATGTGGCCATCTGTCGCGACGTTGGAGTGCCGATTTCTATAAACTTTTGTGAAACGGCGGGTTATGTGTCCCTATTTTAGGGACCGGGGTTCCATATAGGAGTAAAATCCATGTCTGAAGTTCAAGGTAGAGTGGCGCTTGTCACGGGTGGCACGCGGGGTATCGGCGAGGCCATTAGCACCGGATTGAAGAATGCAGGTCGGTTCGTCGTCGCTAATTATGCGGGTAATGAGCATGCTGCGGCGGATTTCGGCGAACGTACGTCCATTCCGACGAAAAGGTTCGATGTCTCGGATACCGATGCGACGGAAAAGGCATTCCGTGAGATCGAGGAAGAGTACGGACCGGTCGAAATTCTGGTGAACAACGCCGGTATTACCCGGGACGGTACCATGCATCGCATGGATCGCGCGCAATGGCAGGCGGTTATCGATACCAATCTGAGCGGCTGCTTCAACTGCTCGCGCTCGGTCATCGACGGCATGCGCGAGCGTAACTTCGGCCGGATCGTGAATATCGGTTCGATCAACGGTCAGGCCGGACAGTACGGTCAGGTTAATTATGCGGCGGCGAAATCCGGCATTCACGGGTTCACCAAGGCACTGGCGCAAGAGGGGGCCGCCAAGGGCATCACCGTCAACGCAATCGCGCCGGGCTATGTGGATACCGAGATGGTCCGCGCGGTTCCGGCTGATGTTTTGGAGAAGATCATCGCGCGCATTCCTGCTGGCCGCTTGGGCCGGGCTGACGATATCGCACGCGGCGTCTTGTTCCTTACCGCCGACTCTTCCGATTTCATCACAGGCGCGACGCTGTCGATCAACGGCGGTCAGCACATGTATTGAGGCCGGTTACGAGGCGGCTACCACTCGATGGTGCCGCCATCGTATCGCTGGAAAGTACCTGACATCTCCGGCGTCATGGCGTCGATCACGCCGCGCATGCCGGAGACGCTTTCGTTGACGGGAATGCCCGTGCCGCCGGTTCGGGTCTCCGTCGCGACAGAACCCGGATGCAGGACAGCGGCTAGAATACCGCGTCCGGCGAATTCGATGGATATGCTTTTCACCGCCATATTGAGTGCCGCCTTACTGCAGCGATAAGCGTAATGCCCGCCGGAGCCGTTATCGCCGATGGAGCCGGAGCGGGTGCCGATGAAAATCATTAGTTTGCGCTCACTCGCCGCGACCTGATCGACCAAAGCCTCGGCAACGTAAACCGGCGCCACCGCATTCACCCGCATGACGCGGGTAAATTCGTCCATTTCCGGCAACATCAAGGGGCCAGGCCCGTCGGGTGCGAAGGTCGCTGCGTTGTTGATGAACAGATCGATGGCTTCGCCTTTCAGTTCGTCCGCGAAGGCCACAACCTCCGACTGGTCCGAGACATCCAGTTGATGGAAATGCGTATCACTGCCGAGAGCGGTGAGCTTTTCGCGGCTCTCGGCCTTCAGGCAAGTCGCATGTACTGTCCAGCCGTTGGCTGCATATTGGCGTGCGAACTCGAACCCAATGCCATAATCGCATCCCGTGATCAGAACCGTGGACATGTCTCTCTACCGTCTTATTGTTGCTCGCGTTATTGACCGCAGCCTAACCCAGAATTTCCAAGCGAGAAATCATGTCTTCAGAAATCATCCCGCAAATCGTCGATTTTTGGTTGGGGCCCAGTCTCGAAGGCCTCGAAGCCGCGCGCGGCAGGCGTGACTTCTGGTATAAGGGTGGGAAGAAAGTCGATGACGAGATTCGGGAGCGGTTTGGTGCTTTCATCCCGCAAGCGTGCGACGGTAGGTTGGCGGATTGGCAGACGACGCCGGACGGCGCCTTGGCGTTAGTCTTGCTGCTCGATCAATTTACCCGAAATCTTTTCCGCAGCACGCCGGATGCCTATCTCGGTGATCCACATGCGTTTGAGATCGTGAACGCGGCGATTGAGAGCGGGCTGGATCGGGAGTTGGGCCCGGTTCCTCGCATCTGGCTTTACCATCCGTTTCACCATTCTGAACAGATCGTGGAGCAAGATCGTGGTCTTGAGCTTTTGAATAACCTGTATCGAGAGGCCTCTGCTGAATGGAAGCCCCATGTGGAGCGCAGCATTCAGGGGTGGACGCGGCATCGGAATATCGTTGACCGGTTTGGACGGTTTCCGCACCGCAACGAGGTGCTCGGCCGTTCGAGCACTGAGGAAGAGCTCACCTTTTTAAACTCCGACGGTGAATCCTTTGGGCAGGGCCCGCAACGGGTCGGGGACCTTTAGAAGGCCCCCCAACCTTGCGTAGGGAGAGCAGCTATCCCCGAGAGCGTACCGTGGCAAGTGTATAGCCTGCTAAATCCGCCATTGTATCGGGATCGAGTGTCAGGCCCCGCTGCACGAAGCGCTTGCAGGTCGAGATGTTGGTGCGGTCGAACCCACCAAGGGTTTCCAATATGCGCTCAACTGTTGGCTCCAGATCATTTTCATCGACGATCCGGCTGACGATGCCGGAGGCAAGGGCGTGTTCGGCGTCATGCTCTTCCGTTGTGAGTACCATATCCATCAAGGTCTTCGGTGCTACATGCGAAAGAGCGGAGAGCGCCAGTGTCGGCGCAGTGCCGTGTGGCATTTCGGTCAGCGCGAAGGTGGCATCGCGGCTGGAAATCGAAATGTCGGCACCGCCCACCAACGCACACCCAAAACCGAGCGCCTTGCCTTGTACGACCGCGATGATCGGTAGCGGGCAGCGCCTGAATGCGGCATAGACACCGAGGATGCGAGACATAACCCGCTCGTGAATTTCGAAGGCGTTGTTCGGTTTCCCCTCCGGCGGCGGCGTGCCTTGCACGCGGCCATGACAGAAGTCGGCGCCCGCACCCCGCAGCACGATCCCCTTGAGGCCGTTATCGGGAGATGCTTCGTCGACCATCGCTGCCAATCCGTCGAGCATCGGGTCGGTCACCCGGTTGCCCTCGTCGGCGCGATCTATGGTGATGTGAAGGAATGCGCCCTTGCGTTCCGTCTTGAAGCCTTCGGACATCGGATACCCTCTCTATTCTTTTTCTGCGATAGCCTTAATGTTGAAAGGAACATAGCCGCGTTGGCGCGGCGCAAAAGCCCTGAGGAAGAATTATCATGTACCCAGACCTGAATTCCCGATCGGCCCAACTCTATGAGCGTGCGAAGCATGTACTGCCCGGCGGCAATAGCCGGACGACCATCGATCTAAAACCGCATCCGATCTATGTGACCCATGCGGAAGGCAGCAAGGTCCATGACGTCGACGGCAACATCTATATCGACTTCATCAACAACTATACGTCCTTGATCCACGGGCACGCATATCCAGGAGTGACGGAGGTGGTGACAGAGCAGCTGTCCAAGGGCACGGCATACTCCTTTGGCACCGAGCAGGAGATCGCCCATGCGGAGCTAATCTGTGAGCGGGTGCCGGGCTTCGATAAGATACGGTTCATGAATTCTGGCAGCGAAGCAGTGATGAACGCGATTAAGGCCGCGCGCGCCTTCACTGGGCGTCCAAAGATCGCGAAATGCGAGGGCGCCTATCACGGGAGTTACGACTTCGCCGAAGTCAGCCTGAACTCTGGTCCTGACGATTGGGGACAGAACGATCCACAGGCCATCCCCTATTCGAAGGGTACGCCGCAGGGCGTCCTCGATGATGTGGTGGTCATCCCGTATCACGACGAAGTCGCGGCGGCGGAATTATTGAAAGGGAGCGCGGGTGACCTGGCGGCGGTTGTCTACGATCCGGTGGCGAGCCGTGTCGGCATGATTCCGCCAAGCGATGACTATTTGGAAATGCTGGTCGATTTCTGCCAAACACACGGTGTGTTGCTGGTGTTTGACGAGGTGATCGCATTCCGCCTGGGCTACGAGGGTGCGCAAGGGATGCGTGGCGTGACACCTGATCTGACGGCGCTTGGCAAAATTATCGGCGGTGGTTTTCCGGTCGGCGCGGTAGCCGGTCGCGATGCGGCCATGCAGGTCTTTGAGGGCGGCGGCGGCCTTCCCCACGGCGGCACCTTCAATGGCAACCCAGTGACCATGCTGGCCGGCATGGCGACGATGGAGGGAATGACGCGGCAAGCCTTCGACGAATTGAACGCCCTCGGTGATTTCGCCCGAGAGGGATTTCGCGAAGCCTTCGGGTCAGCAGGTGTGACGGGTCAGGTGACGGGGCAGGGGTCGTTGATGCGCCTACATCTGACGGATCGTCCGCTCACAAATTACCGCACCGTCTATCCGACGACGGAGGAAAGCGCGCGCATGAACGTGGTGCACCGTCACCTTCTCAATGCGGGTTACTATCAAGCGACATACGGATTGATTTGTCTTTCGACCGTGAATACGCGGGAAGAGGTTGAGGGGTTGATCGCGGCGGCTGTGGAAGGCATTCAAGCCGCCGAATCTGCATTATAATGGGTAAAGATGAACATTGGGTCGGGACGTGGGGAACTGCGCCGGCACCGAGCGTTGCGGGGATCGCTCTCGATAATCATACGATACGGATGATGCCACGCGTTAGCATCGGCGGTGACACGGTGCGTGTACGGATTTCGAATGCCTATGGCATAGGCAACCTCGAGATTGGGGAAGCTTCCGTCGGGATTCGAGATGCAGGTCCGGCGATCGTCGCGGGCTCAGCGCATCCTCTTACGTTTGGCGGCGCCTCGACGACAACGGTGGCGGCTGGGGCGTTGGTCATCAGCGATCCGGTAAAGCTGGAAGTCGAGCCATTAGCCGATCTTTCCGTCACGGTGTATTTGCCGGGAACGATCCCGCCGGAGTTTCAGATCACCGGCCGTTACGCGCGGCAGACGAATTATATATCGCCGCCTGGGAATTTTACCGAGCATGGAAATATGCCGGTTGGAAAGATTACCGACGAGTGGTTCTTCGTCAGCGGTATCGATGTGTGGACGTCGGGAGAGACCGGAGGCATCGTAGCGCTCGGGGATTCGTTGACCGATGCTAATATCTCAACTCACGATACTTTTAGTCGGTGGCCTGACCAACTCGCACGCAGGCTCAATCAGCGTGACGGCGGGCGTTCGATGGGGGTAATGAATCAAGGGTTGGGCGGCAACCGGATACTGCATGATTTACGCGGTGACAGTGGATTGCGGCGCTTCGATCGCGACGTGCTCGCACAGCCCGGAGTCACGCACGCGGTCGTTATGCTTGGCACCAACGACCTGCGCAACCGCATCGCGAAACCGGAACAGGAAGCGACCGCCGAGAAGATGATTGCAGGCATGCGCCAAATGGCGTTGCGGGCGCGGGGACGCGGTATCAAATTTATCGCCGCGACCTTAACCCCGTTCGGAAACGAGACATTTCTGCCCGGTGCCTGGAACCCGGTTCGTGAAAACCATCGCGTCGCCTTCAATGAATGGATACGTGTAAGCGACGAGGTGGACGGTTTTGTGGATTTCGATTTAGCGCTACGCGATCCCGACATCCCCAACCAGATGTTGCCGATCTACGATTGTGGTGACGGCCTTCATCCATGCGACCTTGGATATTGCGAGATGGGAAATGTAATCGATCTAGCCTTATTCGATTAAGCGCGGATGGTCGCTACTCGATTCCAACCAATTCCGTCCCACTCTGGAATATCGCCATGGTGTCATAGTCGACCCATTGTTCCATACCATCTGGACGGATGTGTTTCCGATAGGCCGCCCATCCCGATGCGTCAGCGAAATAGAGTTCAGCCATGCCGACATAGGGCTCGGTCTCTGGCTCGATGCTGTGGCTGACCACATATCGAAATCCACCGACCTTCTCCATGGTGGTGCGTACATTCGGCACATGGTTGTCGAACCAATGATCGAAGAGTGCGTTTCTATCAGCGCCTTTTTGCAAGGCTACCAAGAAGGTCACTTTGAAAAATCCGCTCCGCGTGCAGGGGAAGGGCGGGTTGAGGGTCAGTGGCGTGAGAGGCAACGAGCCGTTGAGCACGATGTATTCCCGGTTCGCCCAAGGCCAATAAGCTTCAACCTTCTCTTGGAACGTGTCGTAGGGCTCGACAGCGCTGGCAACTTCTGGGCGCGGCAAAGGTGCCGGATACCAGAGATGCGCCATGCCGTCCCAATTCGACGACTTTTTAGGTGACGGATCGAATAGGGTCGCGACATAGCGCGTGGCATGCGGTTTTTCCGCCGCTCGTTGGCGTTCGTTGCGCTCGATCACACCCACCATGTGATTAGCGAACCAATGGGCGATCAACTCTTCGCGGGTTGTCGTCGGCTTGCGCTTGATCAGATAGACCATTTTCGCGCTTGGCGTTGGTGTGGGCCGTGCTGACGACATGTCCCGTCCTCCGTCTGCGGATTACCGAATAAACCGTTTCACGTAGTCCTCGCCCAAGCCCACGGCGGTATAGTGATCGCGTGCGGCCTTGATCCGATCGAAGACATCGGTCGTGCCGGTAGTAGTGCCGTCTTCATCGCAGAACATGAGAGCGCCTGAATTATGGAATAGCGTGATCATGGTATCGCCCTCATCCACGACCAAGGTATGGACGTCGCCGGGGGGCTCATACAAATAACTGCCGGCGGTCGCGACCCAGTCGCGTTCCAGGTAGCGCCATTTGCCGTCCAAGACGAAGCCGTGAACCGGCGCTGGATGGCGGTGACGGGAGACCAAACCCGCTTGGGTTACCTTGGTGATGTGAACCCAATAGCCTTGGCTGACATTGTAGCAAAGCGGGCGCGACCAGCGTCCGGGGCCGACCGGGACCCAAATACGCTCGTCTTCCGGCTCTAATCCGTCTTTCCAGAACAATTCGTCCTGCATATCGGGCGGAACCAAGGGGGAATAACGTCTTTCAATTGTGTCGGGCATCGTTTCACCTCAAATTCGCAAATCTACTGAGTGATATAGCCGTGGTATGGGCGTCTCGACAGTCCCCTTAGATGAGGATTAATTCAGTCACTGCGGTGGTAGCTACACATACGTCAAGGGGCACGTAGCGGCAGGGGATGGTTTCTATCAGTCTATCAGCGTTTGGTATGCCGCCACCCGTAATTCGTTGCGGATCGGATAGAAGGAGGAAGGCGTCAGTTGGGTCATAAAAACGACCAACATGTCCTCATCCGGATCAATCCAGAAGGCGGTGCTGGCGGCTCCACCCCAAAAATATTCACCGGTGGAGCGAAGCAACTGTGTTGTCGCGGCATCTATGACGACGGCCATGCCCAGGCCATAGCCGATTCCTTCGGCGCTGGATTCACTCCAGACAGGTTGACCCATGGCCGCCATGTCCTTGTTGTCCGGCAGATGGTTGAGGGCCATGAACTCGACTGTCTTCCGGCCAAGTATGCGGGTGCCGTCCAGCTCTCCCTTTTGCAGTAGCATTTGGCAAAAGCGGCCGTAATCGCCAATCGTACAGGTTAAGCCGCCACCGCCTGATAGGGTCTCCGGGTTTTTCAGGTAATGGC
>CAXAGK010000053.1:0-13203 GCA_963968305.1 uncultured Rickettsiales bacterium
AACGAGAATAGATTGAGCGATCGTTGCGCGGTGGTGACCGGAGGCGCGCAAGGGATCGGGCGTGCAATCGCCGAACGATTTCTAGCCGAGGATGCAAAAGTTTGCCTGTGGGATTCCGATGGCGATTTGGCGGCCGATGTCGCCGGCCATATGGGCGGGAGTGCCTACTCTCAACAAATCGATGTTACCGATCCGGATGCGGTCGCCAGGGCGGCGGAGACGACGGCTTCGGCGATGGGCGGGATCGATATCTTGGTGAACAACGCGGGCATTTCCGGACCGAACGCACCGACCTGGGAATACCCGGTCGAAGATTGGCTCCAGGTGCTGGATATCGATTTGAACGGCGTGTTTTATTGCTGCCGAGCCGTGGTGCCGATCATGCGGTCGGCGGGATATGGCCGGGTCGTCAACATCGCTTCGGTGGCCGGCAAGGAGGGCAACCCCAACGCGCCCGCATATAGCGCGGCCAAAGCCGGTGTGATTGGCTTGACCAAGTCACTCGGGAAAGAGCTGGCGGAGACGGATATCCGAGTCAATTGCGTAACGCCCGCCGTCGCCAAGACACGAATTTTCGATCAGATGACCGAGGAGCATATCGGCTATATGCTGTCGAAAATTCCGATGGGCCGTTTCGTCGAGGTCGAAGAAATTGCGGCCTTGGTGGCCTGGCTCAGTTCCGAGGAATGTTCGTTCTCGACGGGCGCGGTTTTCGATATTACCGGCGGGCGGTCCACGTATTAGAAAATTGCGAAATATCTCTGATTCGCGAATTTCCTCTCCATATGTTACTATGAAGATACCTTAATCGGTTTGGAGTGCGCCATATGTCCGATATCGGGGGCATTGGAAACGTCGGAGGCGATCCGTTCGTTAACTCCCTGCAGCGCCAGCAGCAGGGCGGCAACCTGTTGGCGCAACAACAACGTGCGCAAGAACAGGCGATCCTGCAAGGGCGCGAAACCGGGGCCATCACAGGTGATGGCAACAGTAGTCTTCGCGAGCAGAAACGAGACGATATCCTGGAAGAGTCGGGACCCGGTATTCGCCGTGAAGAAGCTGCTCGGGAAGGGGACTCACCTCGTTTGCGGCAACTTTCGGATGAGACAGCGGAAATCGATGCGGCGTTCGTACGGCCGTCACCGCAGAATACCCCAACATCCAACGTTCAGCCAAACCCTACGCCGGACGAGGTGAATATCAGCGCGGAAGCACAGCAGCGACTCTCTCAAGAGACCGCGGTGCCGGTAGTAGGTGAAACGCCCCGTCTCGAACCTGAAAATCCGCTGACCGTGGATACACCGCGGGAACGTCAAGAAGCGGACCTCTCCGACCAAATCAATCGCGGAAATAACGAGACTCAGGCCGGCCGTGCGCTTGGCCAGGTCCTCGATCAATTCTCCTAAGGAGATTGGCATCTTTTAGTCGGCCGTCTCGGGGAAAATCCAGACAGATAGCACCATAAAAGCCGCGATGGACGCGAGATCGCCGTTTCCGAGGTTTTTCTCGAAGTGATAGACATCGGCACCGTAGCCTAGGATAACCATATCAGTTTCAGAAGACGATTTCTGCCAACGCGATCATTACCTGCATCAATGAAGTTTCCTTTTGAACCTGTTCGTTTCAGAAGTGCTGTGCACAACCTGTGCGCGTTTCAGAAGTCGCTTTCAGCGGTGCCGCGAGATCAGCGCCGAGGACTACGCGTCTGATTTGGATGCATGTTCTACCGGGGTATAATCAGGAATAAGATTAAACCCAATGACCCTAACCGGCTGCGAGCATGTGCGATATCGCCGACCATAAGATCAACAGGATCGATGAGTTGCTTCTCTGGAGATATGCTTGGCAGAGCTAAGCCAAGGTACACGCCAGACGCTCACCGCCGATCGACGTCAGTTCGAGTTGTGCTGAATCTTGCTTTGATAACGCTTTCTTTCGTTGTCATGGGATACTGCACCTTCAGTGTGCAAGTTCAATAACTCGACTCTAACTTACCGGTTCAGGGGAGCAGCCGGTCCATCCCATTAGCGAACGTGCCCACTATTCGGAGAACTGCTGTCCCGCTCCGGTTCGACGCCTTACCCCGCGCCCAGGTTATTCGCACCGTTGGCGAGAGCAACAATCGCCATGAGCTCGCCGAACATTGCGTCGGTCATCCCGAGCCGCTGAGCCAGCTCGATGTGGGCCTTGGTAAAGAAATCGCAGTTGCCGGACACGCTGGCCGCGATATACAGTAACTACTTCGTCAGAGCGTCAAGCGCACCGGGCGCGAGCGCCTCTTTTGCATTTTCCCAATTGCGACGGAGAGTGGGCGAATGGAAAGCGAGCGTCTTCCAAAAATCGGAAAGCTGGCCCGGACCGCGCGCCGCTAGAGTTTCATCGTATACGGCCCTCACTTCCGGTTTGGCATCTTCGTATTCGGTTATTGGTACGTTGGGCATCTATGAACCTTCATCCTGCAATTCATCCGGGGTGGAATCGTTTCCGCTTCCTTGGCACAGGTCCCCGGTGTCTTGCGCCATGACTGATCTCGTATTCCGCTATGCCGTGAAAGTGATTGTTGCGATTATACGCGACCATAAGAGTGTGAAACGCGGGACCTTAGTCCTGACATAGGGTCGCTAAATCAGAATGCCCGTTCGATCGAGAAATCGATGGCTTCGCTCATTGCTGCTTTTGCTTCGCTGTCGGGAAAAATTCCAAGGGCGTCACGGGCGATGGAGCCATAATGGCGGGCGCGCTCGATGGTATCGCGAAGGGCTCGACGTTTTCCCATCAATGCAATTGCATGCTCTAAATCACCGTCTTCCTGTTCCTGGCGCTCCAAGGTGCGCCGCCAGAATGTGCGTTCTTCATCTTCGCCGCGACGCCACGCAAGCACCACCGGCAAACTTATTTTTCCCTCGCGGAAGTCATCGCCGACGGTTTTGCCGAGCGCCGCTTGATCGGCCGAATAGTCGAGGGCGTCGTCGACGAGTTGGAAAGCGATCCCCAAATTCATACCGTAGCTCTCGAGCGCTTCTTCTTCGGCTTTTGGACGCTCTGAGACGACGGCGCCGATGCGCGCAGCAGCCGCGAACAATTTCGCGGTCTTCGAGCGAATCACTTCGAGATACGCCTCTTCGCTGGTCTCTGTATCGTTGGTGGTCAGTAGTTGCAGCACTTCGCCTTCGGCGATGACGGCGGACGCATCGCTCAAAATTTTCAAGACTTTGAGGGAACCGTCGCTCACCATCAGCTGAAACGCGCGGGAGAATAAAAAATCACCAACCAAGACGGAGGCTTCATTTCCCCATAACGCGTTGGCGCTCTCTTGCCCACGGCGCAGCATCGATTCATCGACTACGTCATCATGCAGCAGCGTCGCGGTATGAATGAACTCGACGCAGGTGGCCAACGTAATATGCCGGTCGCCCCCATAGTTGCAGAGGCGCGCGGCGGCCAAGGTCAGCATCGGTCGCAATCGTTTGCCGCCGGCGGCCACGATATGTCCGGCCAATTGCGGGATCAGCGGCGCACGGCTTTCCATCTTCTCAACGATCAGGCGGTTGACGCGATGCATGTCCTCCGCAACGATCTTTTCGATCGCGTCGAGAGAGGGCTTCGACCCTTCCTTGCGCGGTTCATCCAGGCTGACGACAATGCCCAAAGGTTTGAACTCTCTTGATTAACTAAGCTTCAGATGGGACGGAGCATAGATGAAGGCCCGAATCGGTCAAGAGCGTCAGGCGGAATGCGCTTGGGATAGAAGGAAAGTATGAAAGAACTACTGCGAATCAACGATCCCGTTCGGCTTTCCTGGCTGACATCGGTTCTCTCCGGCAGCGGGATAGAAGCCGTGGTCCTGGATACCCACACGAGTATTCTGGAAGGGCAAATAGGCGCGATTCCATGCCGTGTTATGGTGATCGACGAGGATTTCGAAGAGGCCCATGCGTTGATCGTCTCGGTCGAGCGAGACTTGGCCGAAACGGACACTGTCGGCACGTTGCTCGGCGGGCGGGTTGCCTTGGATCAACCGAGGGAAGGCTACCGGGTGGCGATCGATCCCGTGTTACTGGCAGCGTCAGTCCCGGCGCTTGAGAGTGGGTGCGTCTTGGATGTCGGCACAGGGGTCGGCGCCGCTGCCGTTTGTTATGCTTGGCGCTCGCCAGGGGTGGAGGTCATGGGCCTGGAATTGCAATCGTCGCTTAGCGAATTGGCGACGGAGAATGGTGCTCGTAACGGTCTGCAGGATGACGTCCGCTTCCTGTGTGGCGATCTACTGGATCCGCCTTCGGACGTCGCTTCAGGTGGTTTTGATCATGTAATGGCGAATCCGCCGTATTTACCCGCAAATCGCGCCGACCCTCGGATCGGCGACGCGAAGGCGATCTCTCATGTCGAGGGTGAGGCTGGATTGTTAGATTGGATCGAGTTTTGTCTGCAGATGGTGACCCCGAAGGGGGCAATGACAATGATCCATCGAGCCGATAGGCTTGATGAGATATTAGCGGCATTGCATGGCCGTGCCGGAGAAATCGTGGTTTTCCCACTTTGGCCGAAGCGCGAAGTGTCCCCGAAGCGGGTGATTGTTCGCGCCCGCGCAGGCAGTAAGACGCCTTTGCGAATCAGTCCTGGCATGGTGCTGCACGAGGACGACGGAAGCTATACGGAAATGGCATCTAGAATTTTGTTGGATGGTGCGCCGATAGAGCTCTAGTCGAGCATCCCTTGGATTGTGCCGCCGGAATGCCTAAGTAATCGGCTATGACTGAAACTTCCTCTAAAATCGAATTCTTGCGCGGTGTTCCCATCGTCGGTGAAACATTGGCGAACGCTCTAGACGGTGCGCCAACGGTCGGTGTCTTGCGATTGAGCGGCATCATCGGTTCCTCCGGCATGGGGCGGCGCACGGGCTTGGCGCTCGCCGAACAGGCATCGTCGATCGAGCGGGTCTTCAAGTTATCGCGGCTGAAGGCAGTCGCATTGGCGATCAATTCACCCGGCGGATCGCCGGTGCAGTCGGCCTTGCTTGCGGGTCGCATTCGCCAGTTGGCGGAAGAAAATGAAATCCCCGTCTACGCTTTTTGCGAGGATGTGGCGGCCTCGGGCGGGTATTGGCTGGCCTGCGCAGCCGAGGAGATTTATGCGGACCCTGCGTCCATTTTGGGCTCCATCGGTGTGGTCAGCGCCGGTTTCGGCTTCACGGATATGCTTGAAAAAATAGGTGTCGAGCGCCGCGTCCACACGTCTGGCGAAAAGAAAGGAATGCTCGATCCGTTCGTGCCCGAAGTCGAAGACGATCTGGCGCGACTGCGCGAAATTCAGGAAGATATTCACGAGCAGTTCAAGGACTACGTCCGAAAGCGCCGAGGCACCAAGCTCACCGCCAGTGAGGATATGCTGTTCAGCGGGGAGTTCTGGACCGGCCGCCGCTCGCAGGAGCTGGGCTTGATCGACGGGCTCGGCGATTTGCGCTCCGTCATGCGGGAGAAATACGGCGAGAAGGTAAATTTACACTTGGTAGGTGGCCGTAAACGCTTCGGGTTGGGACGTTTGTTAGGCGGGCAGGCGGATCTCGTCGATCAGGGGATCGCGGCCCTTGAAGATCGGGCCTATTGGAGCCGCTTCGGCCTATAATGGGTCGGCTTGTATGGGCGCGTGTCCCCGTCTAAATTCTGGCGATGCTCGGTTTCAGTCTCACAAAAATCGTCGTGCTGGCGGCTATTGTTGCCGCCGTCTGGTATGGTTTCAAATTCGTTGGCAGGCTTGAGAAGCGCCGTAAGGAAGACCTGGCGGTGTCTCGAAAGCCCGAACCGGTGGATGTCAAGGATGTCGGCGAGATGATTAAATGCCCGAAATGCGGCGCTTTCGTCGCCGCGAATGGGGCAATGAATTGCGGGCGATCAAATTGCCCGTATTAAGTCGCGAATTTAGGCAATAGATATATTGATTCATCCTCGAGGCGCCGATATGTTGCACCGCAACAAACAGCCGACAGATTCGGCATGCGTATGGCCCCCGTGACACCTGTATCGACATCAAAAACCGACTTTCAGTCTCTAATCCTGACGCTCCATCAATTTTGGGCGGCTAAGGGGTGCGTGATTCTGCAACCCTACGACATGGAAGTGGGAGCGGGCACCTTTCATCCAGCAACCACATTGCGGGCACTTGGCCCTGCGCCATGGAAGGCCGCATATGTGCAGCCGTCGCGCCGCCCAACCGACGGGCGCTATGGCGAGAACCCGAATCGGCTCCAGTATTACTATCAGTATCAGGTGCTCTTGAAGCCCTCGCCTGAGAACAGCCAAGAACTCTATCTCGATAGCCTGCGCGCGCTCGGGATCGATCCGATGGCGCATGACATACGCTTCGTCGAGGACGACTGGGAAAGCCCAACCCTGGGTGCCTGGGGGCTCGGTTGGGAGGTTTGGTGCGATGGGATGGAAGTCACTCAATACACCTATTTCCAGCAAGTCGGCGGCTTCGACTGCGATCCGGTGTCGGTCGAGCTAACTTATGGATTGGAGCGCTTAGCCATGTACGTGCAAGGCGTCGAGAACGTCTACGATCTCGATTTCAACGGCAACGGCGTGACCTACGGCGATATATTCCACCAGGCAGAGGTCGAGTATTCGACCCACAACTTCGAATACGCCGATGTCGATATGCTGCGCCGTCACTTCGAGGACGCGGAGACCGAATGCGCTGCTTTGCTGAAAGCGAACCTGGCGCTGCCGGCCTACGATCAATGTCTGAAGGCCAGCCATCGGTTCAATCTACTGGATGCGCGGGGGGCGATCAGCGTCACCGAACGCCAAGCCTATATCTTGCGGGTACGCGAACTCGCCAAAGGCTCCGCTGCCGCCTGGCTGAGAAGCCAAGGCATGGAGGTCGAGTGATGGTCTTTTTGATGTCATGCCCGCGAAGGCGGGAATCCAGACAATCGGCGCTGTCAAACTGGATTCCCGCCTTCTCGGGAATGACGGCTGGAGGGGTGAGGGATGCCTGAACTCCTGATCGAATTATTTTCCGAGGAAATTCCGGCCCGCATGCAGAAGCGGGCGTCGGACGATCTGAAGCGACTTGTCACCGATGGCTTGAAAGCGGGCGGCCTCGAATTCACTTCCGCCGAAGCCTTTGCTACGCCGCGCCGATTGGCGCTGGTGGTCGATGGTCTGCCGGAAAAACAGCCGGACGTTCGCGAAGAGCGCCGAGGCCCCCGCGCCGACGCACCCAAAAAAGCGCTCGCTGGGTTTAAAGGCTCGCTACCTGACGGCACTGAAGTTGAAGAGCGAGAGACCATAAAAGGAACTTTCCTCTATGCGGTCGTCGAGAAGAAGGGGACCGACACCGTCAGCGTGCTTGGTGATCTCGTTGCGGACACAGTGCGAAAATTACCATGGCAGAAATCGATGCGCTGGGGTGAGGGTGAGCTGAGATACGTCCGGCCCCTGCAATCCGTCCTTTGTCTGTTCAATGGGAATCCCGTGCAGGGGAAAATCGAACTCGGCAATGGAAGGGACCTGGCATTCGGCTCCCAAGTCGCCGGACACCGTTTTATGTCGGATGGGAAATTTACCGTTACTTCATTCGATGGTTACAAATTCGGCCTTCTAAATGCCAAGGTCATGCTCGACGTTGCGGACAGGCGAGCGAAGATCGAGTTTGACTTAAATACGCTCACCGACGTGGCGGGACTTGCGGTGCGCGACGACCCGGACTTGCTCGATGAAGTGAGCGGTCTTGTGGAATGGCCGGTGGTGCATCTCGGCGCTATCGATGACGAATTCATGGAAGTGCCGGATGAGGTGCTGATCACCTCGATGCGCTTGCACCAGAAATATTTCTCGCTTCTGAATGCGGACGGCTCGCTCGCACCGTGCTTCGGTGTCGTCGCCAATATGGAAGCGGAAGACGGCGGCAAAGCCATTGTTGCCGGGAACGAGCGCGTGTTGCGCGCACGGCTGGCGGACGCCAAGTTCTTTTGGGATCAGGACCGCAAGGCATCGCTTGCGAGCAAAGCGCCCTCGCTGAAAGGCATGGTGTTTCACGCAAAGCTCGGCACTCTCGACGAGAAGGTCGACCGGGTGCAGGCATTGGCAATGGAAATGTCGGTCTATGTGCAGGGTGCCGATAAAGATCAGGTGCGCTCCGCCGCGCGACTCGCTAAAGCCGATCTCGTTACCGATATGGTCGGCGAGTTCCCGGAACTGCAAGGCGTGATGGGCCGTTACTACGCACGCCACGACGGCGAATCGGATGCCGTTGCGGAAGCCATCGCGGACCACTATTCACCGCAAG
The DNA here is from genome assembly GCA_963968305.1 of uncultured Rickettsiales bacterium. GTDB lineage: Bacteria > Pseudomonadota > Alphaproteobacteria > UBA8366 > UBA8366 > UBA6544. Next base: position 8,290 of record CAXAGK010000053.1, read on the forward strand.
GTCCGAACGACCGCTGCCCCTCTGCCCCCGTGTCCGTGTGTGTGTCGCTTGCGGACAAGATCGATACGCTGGTTGGCTTCTGGGCCATCGAAGAGAAACCAACCGGCTCCCGCGATCCATACGCGCTGCGTCGCGCGGCGCTTGGCGTGATCCGCTTAATTGTCGAGAATGAACTACGTGTTCCCTTGTCGGCAGTATTCGCGCAATCGAGCGCGCTTTACGGTATTACTGCCGGCGCCTTTGATGGACCGGACCTTCTCAGCTTCTTCGCCGACCGAATGAAAGTACATCTGCGCGAGCAGGGAGTTAGACACGATTTGGTTTCGTCCATATTTGCGCTCTCTGGTGAAGACGATCTGGTGAGGCTTTTGGCGCGGGTGGATGCGTTGAAGGATTTTGTCGTGAGTAATGACGGAGCGAATTTGCTGACCGCGTATAAGCGGGCAACGAATATTCTCGCCATTGAAGAGAAGAAAGACGACGCGAGTTACGATGCTGCTGCGGACCGGGAATTGTTCGCGGAAGACGAAGAAACGCGCATATCAGAAGCACTCGAGCAAAGCTTGGCACGCGCGGAGACTGCAGTCGCGACGGAGGAATTTGTGGTGGCAATGAGCGCTTTGTCTGAATTGCGTGGACCCGTCGATACATTCTTCGATGTCGTGACTGTAAATGCAGAAGACGCCGCGCTTCGCGTCAATCGACTGAAACTTCTATCGGAAATTCGAACGACCATGAATCGAGTTGCAGACTTCAGCCAGATCGAAGGATAGATCGCAAATGAGCAAATGGGTGTATGTGTTCGGCGATGACAGTTCCGAGGGCAACGCGGAGATGCGTGAGTTGTTGGGCGGCAAGGGCGCGAACTTGGCAGAGATGGCGAGTATCGGCTTGCCGGTGCCGCCGGGCTTCACGATCACGACTGAGGTCTGCACCCATTACTACGACAACGGCGAGACGTATCCGGCTGACCTGGACGCGGCGATGGCGGCGGGTGTCGCGCATATCGAGGCATCGGTCGGATCCAATTTCGGCGACCGGGCGAACCCGTTGCTGGTCTCGGTACGCTCCGGCGCTCGGGTCTCCATGCCGGGGATGATGGACACGGTGCTGAACCTGGGACTGAACGACGAGAGCGTCGAAGGCCTTGCTCAAGCCAGTGGCGATGCGCGTTTTGCCTATGACAGCTACCGCCGGTTCATCCAGATGTACGGCGACGTGGTGTTGGGCATCGATCACAGCGAATTCGAGGATTTGCTGGAGGCCCACAAGGATGTCAAAGGCGTCTCCCTCGACACGGAGCTGGACGCGGGCGATCTGAAGGCGCTGGTCGGCGAATATAAGGACCTGGTGCAATCATCCTTGGACGAGCCCTTCCCGCAAGACCCAAAGGAGCAGCTCTGGGGTGCGGTCAGTGCCGTCTTCGGCAGTTGGCAAACTGCGCGGGCCGTCACGTATCGGCGTTTGAATGATATTTCGGAAGACTGGGGTACGGCGGTCAATGTCCAGGCGATGGTGTTCGGCAATATGGGCGACGATTGCGCGACGGGCGTGGCCTTCACCCGTGATCCGTCGACCGGCGAGAATACGTTCTACGGCGAGTATTTGGTCAATGCGCAGGGTGAAGACGTGGTGGCGGGTATCCGCACGCCGCAGCAACTGACGGTCTCGGGCAAGGAAGCCCAAGGCTCGCGTCTTTCCGCGATGGAAGAGACCATGCCTGGCGTCTTCGGCCAGCTCGATGATATCCGCGAGAAGCTGGAACAGCACTACAAAGACATGCAGGACATCGAGTTTACGGTCCAGAAGGACAAGCTCTATATGCTGCAGACCCGCTCGGGGAAACGCACGACGGCGGCGGCGATCCGCATCGCGGTTGAGATGCAGCAGGAAGGCTTGATCAATAAGTCGGAAGCTGTGTGCCGAGTGGAGCCGTCGGCACTCGATCAACTGTTACACCCGAGGCTCGATCCGGACGCGGCGCGTGACGTGATCGCGAAAGGGTTGCCTGCATCACCAGGTGCCGCATCGGGACAGGTGTATTTCAGTTCGGATGAGGCGGAAGCCGCGGCTGCTCAAGGTACAAAGACTATTTTAGTAAGGATTGAGACCAGCCCCGAGGACATCCATGGCATGCACGCGGCGCAAGGCATCCTGACGGCGCGGGGCGGAATGACGAGCCATGCGGCGGTGGTCGCGCGCGGTATGGGGCGGCCTTGTGTCGTCGGTGCCGGTGAGCTGGTCATTGATTATGCCGCCAAGACCATGTCGGCGGGCAACGTGATGATTATGGCGGGTGACACGATCACCATCGACGGGGCTGTGGGTCAGATCATCCGAGGCGAGGTCGCGACGATCCAGCCGGAGATGTCAGGTGACTTCGCGACCATCATGGCCTGGGCGGACGAAGTGCGTACCCTCGGCGTGCACGCCAACGCGGACACGCCGGAAGATGCCCGCACGGCGCGGGAGTACGGTGCCGAAGGCATCGGGCTCTGCCGGACCGAGCACATGTTCTTCGAGACCGAGCGGATCATCGCCATGCGTGAGATGATCTTGTCTGAGGACGAGGCGGGCCGAAGGGCCGCGTTGGCTAAGTTGTTGCCGATGCAGCGCGACGATTTTGCGGAACTGTTCCGGGTCATGAAGGGCTTGCCGGTGACTATACGTCTACTGGACCCGCCGTTGAACGAGTTCCTGCCGACCGGCGAGGCGGAGATGGAAGATGTCGCTAAATCGGCGGGCATCGACTTGGCCAAAGTGAAAGCACGGGTAGCTCAGCTGCATGAAATGAATCCGATGCTCGGCCATCGCGGATGCCGGTTGGCGATTAGCTATCCGGAAGTCTGCGAGATGCAGGCGCAGGCGATGTTCGAGGCGGCGTTGATCGCGGGCGAAGATACCGGAGAAGCAGTGAAGCTCGAGGTGATGGTCCCATTGATCGCAACCAAGGCTGAACTCGATATCCTGAAGAAGGTCATCGACCGGGTGGCGGGCGAAGTTGAAGCGGACAAGGGCAAACGCCCCGAATATGTGGTCGGCACGATGATTGAGCTGCCACGCGCCGCGTTGCGGGCGGGCGAGATCGCGGAGACGGCGGCGTTCTTCAGCTTCGGCACCAATGATCTAACGCAGACAGTCTACGGCCTCAGCCGCGACGACGCCGCGAGCTTCATCCCGACATACGAGCGTGCCGGAATTTTGCCCAACGACCCTTTCGCATCCATCGATGTCGATGGCGTCGGCGAATTGGTCTCGCTGGCAGTGGAGCGCGGCCGTGCGACTCGCCCCGAGATTAAGCTTGGCATTTGCGGCGAACATGGTGGCGACCCGGCTTCTGTCGCCTTCTGCCACAAGGTCGGTCTCGACTACGTCTCCTGCTCGCCGTTTCGGGTGCCGATTGCCCGGCTCGCCGCCGCGCAAGCGGCGGCGCGTTTACGCTGACATCGGTTTGTAAGCGCAATATTAGGGTCGTTTGGAACAATACGACCTGCATGGATGGAAAAAAGAGCACTAGACTGTATCGTCCCGCGCTGAGGTAAACTTCAATCTGTACGTTTAATATGATTGAATCTGAATCGAATGGGGGGAGAGGGGGATAGCCCAAAGTGGTGTTTTGGTCTCTGAATCAAGCGGCGACCAGACCCCACCCCCTAAAACTGGAAACCAATATCTAATCTATAACTCCAATAACGTCCCTTAAGGAGTTTGGTTGAACTTCCCTATCGATGGGGTTTTGTTTTGATCCTACTTGATTTGAATATGTTTAGGTTTTTGTAAGTCTGGTATAGAGGTGATGTACATATTGATGATCACGAGAATTGAAGGTTCCATCAGTAATTTCTGTTTTATATTCCTCCAACTCCTCGTGAAGGTCAGGGGAAAACCTGTCATCCGCCAGTAGTTTTTCGATCAGAGGTAAAGTTTGTGTTTCGTCGACACTGTTTTCTGTGAAGTCCGATGGTTCCGGGTGACTACTTTCCTCTATTCGTTCTATAGGGTCACCTGGAAACTCGGTGTCACTGTTCGTTTCGTTATGTAACCAATCAACACTATCTCCATTTTGTCTGCCTTGACGCTCCTCTTCGACCTCTGATTGATCTGCCACTAGGAGATCGTCCCAACTAAGTCCCGACTTTGTTACCCGCCTGTTAAGTGATCTTGCTGCTAAGAGTACATCCTCGTCATGTTCCTTACTTAAGTTATTGAGAAGTTCAATGATCTGATTTCGATTAAGAGATTCACTCATTATCATTACCTCCATCGGTGAGTGTCTGTGATAGACCAACACCGTTAAAACTGGAAACCAAAATCTCACCTATAAATGCAATAACGTCTCTTGGAGACATATCGAAGACAGGCACACCCTCACTAAATCTAAAAATATCTTATTTTAACTTTCCATATCGACTTTGAGAATTATTATACTGCATTTATGTCAATTACCATCGATACAGTACTTAGTGCGATTGCGATAATCATAATCGTGAGTTTTTGTTTCTGGAAACCTGATTTCCCCAAGAATATATTACCTAAAATTGGTATCCAGAACGTTAAGATAGAAGGTGTTTTCCTTGGGTTTTATTGGATTAGCATACCTGTGATAATTTACTGCCTCATGACGATGATGTGGCAATCATAGTACTCTCGATAAATCTTGCAGCAACATCTTGCATTCTTTGAGAGAGAGAATACGAGTTCAAACACCCTTTAGAACCCTCTCAGTACGTCACTCAGACGCATTAGAGTTACAATCCTATCAATGGAGTGGGTCTGCATCTGTAAGACGGAATCAACCTGTCTGCCCTCAATACAATATCTGCACTCTGTATCTTTTAAATCTGCGATTTATCAGTATGTTCATCACCTGCCGGACAGGTGCCTGAGTGGTTGAAAGGACCGGTCTTGAAAACC
>CAXAGK010000054.1:0-13154 GCA_963968305.1 uncultured Rickettsiales bacterium
AGGAAGAATAGAATATGACCGGACCCCTCACAGGCATGACCGTTATCGAAGTCTCCGCCTTTATTGCCGCACCTTATGCCGGGCTTACTTTGGCGCAGATGGGGGCCGAGGTCATTCGCATCGATCCCATTGGCGGTGGGCTCGATTATAACCGTTGGCCGGTGACGGATGACGGTAAGAGCTTGTATTGGGCTGGGCTGAACAAGGGCAAGAAATCTGTCACTCTGAACGTCCGTGACCCCAAAGGCCGGGAACTGGCGCACGCGCTGATGACCGCGTCCGGGCCGGGGAAAGGTATCGTAGTGACGAACCTCCCCGCCCGCGGTTGGCTCGACTATGAAGGTTTGAAGGCGATGCGCGATGATCTGATTATGATCAATATTGTTGGTCGGCGCGATGGGTCGGTGGCGCTCGATTACACTGTAAACGCCCGTGCTGGATTTCCCTTGATCACAGGGCCGGAAGGTTCGGAAGGCCCGGTCAATCATGTTATGCCGGTTTGGGACGTGGTTACCGCGTTAGCGGCGTCGAATGCGGTCTTGGTTGCCGACCGGCACCGCCGCGACACCGGGGAAGGGCAATATGTACGGATCGCGCTGGCGGATTCGGCTTTCGCGGTGCTCAGCCATCTCGGTTATGTGGCTGAAGCTCAGATCAACGGCACGGATCGTCCGGCGACCGGCAATCACGTGTTCGGGACGTTCGGCTGTGATTTTCCAACATTGGACAATCGCCGGGTGATGATCACCGCTTTCACTCCGCGTCATTGGTCCGCCCTTTTGGAGGCGACCGGCACCACGGAGCGTTTTGCCGTGATTGCCGCCGAGCACGGCGTTGACTTGGCGAGAGAAGAAGAACGCTACGCTTTGAGGAATAAGATCGAAGCCGAACTGGCGCCGTGGTTCGCGGCGCGGCCAGTAGATGAAATTGGCACGGCTTTGGACGCGGTCGGTGCTTGTTGGGGGCCATACCAGAGCGTTCGCCAAGCGGTCGCTGACGATCCCGATCTCTCGACCGAAAACCCAATGTTCGAGGAGATCGACCAGCCCGGTATCGGGCGTTATCTGGCGGCAGGCTCCTTCATCGATTTTGGTGCCATTCCCCGTGAACCGGTTGTTCCGGCACCGACGCTCGGCAGCGATACCGAAAGTATTCTCGCGGAAAAGCTGGGACTGTCCGATGCCGATCTTGGAGGGTTACGCGACAGCGGTGTGATTTAGCAGCGTTCGTTTGTCGGCCGAAGAGCCGGGGCCTAGAGCGCTCAATATATCCTTGCCTGCTGTGTCCCGAATAACACTGTCGCGTTTCCGGGAAACGATTAAGCGTCATCGCACTGTGTGTTTCTGTTTAATCAACTTCCAAGTCGAGCTTCCAACGCTCACCGTTCGAGACGACTCGCGCGGCGACTGGGTCGGCAAAATGGGCAGCAAGAACCACCGTATCCGTATCGGCGCAGCGCTCAACAATATCCTGCCGCGTCTTCGCTGATTGCGGTGGATCGAAGCAATAGCGGCTGTTCCATTCCGGATAGGCGACTTGGATCGGATGATGCATGCAGTCGCCGGTAAAGACGGCGCGTCCGTCTGGTCCATCCAGATGAAGAAAGGCATGCCCGGGCGTGTGTCCCGGTGAGGATTCGACATGGATTGCATCGTCTATCCGGTGGCCGTCCGTGACCATCACGGCTTGGCCGGCTTCGACCACCGGCAAGACGCTATCTTCGAAGACGTCGTGCCGGGTGTTTCCGGCACCTTCCGGCATGTCGCTCACTTTCCAATGGGCGTATTCGGTTTCGTGAAACAGGTACTTGGCGTTGGGAAACGTGGGGACCCACCGCCCATCCTCCAGCTTTGTGTTCCAGCCCACGTGGTCCACATGCAGATGCGTGCACATGACGAAGTCGACCGATTCCGGCGCGACGCCCATGCGAGCCATATCTTCGAGGAAGGGTCCATCCTTCATATGCCATGGCATGGTGTCCGGGCGATGCTTGTGATTGCCGACGCAAGTGTCAACAAGGATGGTATGCCAAGCCGTCTTGATGATGTAGCTGTGCAGGCTCATCAACAGGCGTCCGCTTTCTGCATCGACGAAATGTGGGTCGAGCCAATCTTGGCGTTCGGCCTCGAAGGCATCCGGGTTGCAATCCGGGAAGATAAAGCCGGGATAGAAGCTGGGCCCTTCGGATTCGACACAGCGCTGTACTGTCGTCTCGCCAAACCGCAGTGTTTTCATCGATGCTGCCTCCCACTCGCCAAGTTGTCTCGCCCTGCTACATTTAAGTCGGTTCCGGTTGAAGACTGGCAATAGAAAGGTTCGCCATGACGCGCCCACCGAAATTCACGCCGCCGCCCGGCGCTTGCGACAGCCACATCCATGTCTACGGCGACCGGAGCCGCTTTCCGTGGAGGCCAGTGCATGGGCGTGAAATGGAGCATCACTATCTCAACGGATATATCGCGGTTCGGGATGCGCTGGGCCTGTCGCGTACGGTCATCATTCAGACGCCGCATTACGGCACCGACAACCGCAGCATGCTGGCGTCGATCGCGACCCTCGGGCAAGAGCGCGCGCGTGGGATCGCGATTACCGAACCCGATGTCTCCGAAGCCGAATTGAACGCGCTCCACGCGGCAGGCGTGCGCGGTTTGCGCTTTGGCACCGCGCTGGTGCGCGGCATGCGACCGGAGCACCTTGAAGACGTGGCGGCCCGGGTTGCGCCACTCGGCTGGCATATTCAGTACCGCTCGACCGAGGAAGATTTGCCCGACCTTGCGGACCGGGTCGGGCGATTGCCCGTCGATGTTGTCCTCGATCATATCGCCAGTATTCCGCCCGAGCTCGGCATGGAACATCTGGCGTTCACGGCGATGATGCGGCTGATCGATGGTGGGCAGTGCTGGGTGAAATTGTCGGCGGCGTATCAATTGTCGAAATCCGGAGCGCCAGACTACGTCGACTATCGGCCGTTTGCCCGGGCATTGGTCGCGGCCGCGCCGGAGCGCATGTTGTGGGGCACTAATTGGCCTCACCCGAAAGTCGATTTCATGCCGGATGACACGGATTTATTGGAAACCATGCTCGATTGGGTCGACGATGACGCGACCCGGTCGCAGGTTCTCACTGACAACCCGGCTAAGCTTTATGGCTTTGAGCCCATCGCATGAGAGCGTATCAATGAGTGACACTTCAGCGAATTTCCCTGCCACCATCACGAGGATGCTGGCAATTGCCGCATCCGAGAGTAACGGCGCCGGTATTATCTACGAAGGCCGGACCCTCACCTATAACAGTTTGGACCGTGAATCTCGGCGGGTGGCTGCGGGCCTCAGCGCATTGGGAATTGGGCTCGGCGACCGGGTGGCGTTCTGGCTGCCGAATACTCCGGCCTATCTCACCCTCTATTTTGCTTGTATCCGCATTGGTGCCATCGCTGTCGCCATCAACACACGGTATCGTGCTGGAGAAGTCGAAGACGTGCTGGGCCGAACCGGCGCGAAGGCGTTGATTATGTGGCCGGGATTCCGGGGTATCGATTTCCCGGGCATTTTGGAGGAAGTCGACCGCTCGGCTCTCGACCGGCTGGACATCGCCATCCTCTACTCAGAAGACGGAGCGCCCTGCAGCGCTCTGCCCGGTGTGACTCGGACAGTCACTTATGATTCATTGTTCGACAGCGGCATCTGCGACACCGACGCGTCGCAGCCCAATCTTGGCTGCAATACGTTCACCACATCTGGCACGACGAAGGCCCCTAAGTTCGTTCTGCACGCCAATTCCAGTATGGCCGTCCACGCGGCGGAAGTTGCACGTGACTTCGGTTACGGTGACCCGGCGACGGTCGTCCAACAAGACATGCCGCTTTGCGGCGTCTTTGGGATTACAGGTGTGTTGGCGGCCATCGCGGCGGCACGCCCGCTGGTGCTGACCGCGGCTTTCGATGCAGACCGGACGGCGGCACTTATGGCGGAGCATAAGGTCACGCATTTCGACGGCAGCGACGAGATGATTGACCGCTTGCTGCGCGCGACCGATCGCGACGACATATTCGAGCGTGTCGGCTTCGTCGGCTATGCCATTTTTAACTCCTACCTTGACGATATCGTGGAGCGCGCCGAGCGTCGCGGTTTGCACGCGGTGGGTCTTTGGGGGATGAGCGAGATGCAGGCCTTGGTTTCCCGCCGCGACCGTGACGACCCGGCCGAAATGCGCAAGAAGGGCGGCGGCCGTCTCGTCTCGCCGTGTGCGGAGGCACGGGTACGCGATCCTGAAACCGGAGAGCTTTGCGCGGACGGGGTGGCAGGAGAGTTGGAAATTCGCGGCCCGAGCCAGATGGCGGAGTATTTTGGCGATCCGGCGTCGACGGCGGAAGCGTTGACCGAGGACGGGTTTGTGCGGACCGGCGATTTAGCGCAGATGGAGCCTGGCGGCGGGTTTGAGTATTTGACCCGAATGGGTGACGTGTTGCGGCTCGGCGGATTTCTCGTCAGTCCGGCAGAGATCGAGGCGGAAGTGCAAGCGCATCCGTCCGTCGCCGGGGTGCAGGTCGTTTCTGCACCGTTCGGCGGCGCGGATAGGCCGATCGCCTTCGTCATCCCCAAAGACCGCGTCGCGTTCGATGCTGGTCAGGTGCAAGCGCACTGCGCCGCGCGCCTCGCCAAGTATAAGGTTCCGGCGAAAGTGATGCCGCTTGATGCTTTTCCCGTGACGGAAAGCGCAAATGGTGTGAAGATTCAGCGTACGAAACTGCGCCAGATGGCAATAGATCTGTCGCAGTCTGACTAGGACCCGGGAAGCCGGAAACGGCCGCGTAAAGCGAAAGTGACCGACCGAGAGCGAATGCTCTATGCTCTCATCATTAATTATTGCTTATATATGGCCTCGAATGTGCTGGAGATAGGGGATATGGGAATTGCCGTCTGACGCTCTCGAACGCAAACTCACGGCGATTATGTATGCCGATGTGGTCGGCTTCAGCCGACTGGCCGGCGAAAACGAGGAAGGCACCTATAGGGTTCTCCGCGAACGTCTTGGGCGAATCTCCGAGCTGGTCTCCGCGCAAGGCGGACGGGTTGTGAAATTTATCGGCGATGCGCCATCGAGCTGTCGCCGGGCGAATGCGCCTCGACGGTCGCGGCGGAAGCTCCCCCGAACATGGAAACTTATGAGTTCTTGCTGCACGGATTAGAGTTGCGCTCGCGGTTCAATTGGCGGGATTTTCTTGAAGCGCGAAAAATGTTTCGCAAGGCTCTGGAGCATGACGAAGACTACGCGCGCGCCGGACCCGAGCTTGGAAACCATCATTACGAAGCGTGGTGAATTTTGGGTGAGAACAAAGACGAGAATTTGCGACAAACCATCGCCTTTGCTGAGCGTGCTGTTGAACTCAATCCACGATTGGCGCGCCCGTATGTGTTATTGGCCGTTTCTCGGTGAACATGAGGTGGCAGAGCGCGATGCGCGCCGGGCTCTCGATCTTGGACCGACCGAAGCGACTTCTCTTGCGGGATAGCCGGATTATCTCCGGTTATCCGGCAATCCCAAGCAATCGATCGAGCTGATGCGCCAGGCGATGCGGTGTGATCCATATTTTCCGGCCTTCTGTCTCACGTGGCTGGGCCATGCCTATTTCATGGTCGGGCAATACGATGAAGCGACGGTGGCGTTGCGACGTGGGATCGAGCGAGACACCACCTATGTGCCGTTCCATCTGTTTCTGGCCGCGCTAAGCCGCGAACGGAAAGGTGGCCGACGCGAAGCGGGCTGCCGCTAAAGTCATTGAACTCGTGCCCGGATTTACGCTTTCTGGATATGCCGGGTTTATCGGCCACCACCATCAGCTCGATCTTGACCGCGACCTCACCGCGTTACGAAAATCGGGACTGTCGCAATAAGGGTCACCGCTCGTGTTGGAGCGGCCATGTCCGCGCTTGCCGGGTCATGCGCTGCGGGCTATGAACCACGGTCGAATAAACCAGTTTGTTGGTTGTCATGTCCGAATCAGATCAGTCTCCCTCGCCCCAACGCGTCCTCGACCATTACGCCACCATGTGCCGCATCCGCGCTTTCGAGCGCATGGTGATACGCGGCACCGATGAAGAGCTCGTGAAGGGGGCTGCACATCTCTCCATCGGGCAAGAAGGGGTCGCCTCCGGTGTGTGCGGCAACTTGCGGCGAAGCGATCAAATCGCCAGCAATCATCGCGGCCACGGCCATACCATCGCCAAGGGCGCCGACCCGGAAGCCATGATGCGGGAGCTCTTTGGGCGCGAAGGCGGCATTTGCGGCGGTAAGGGTGGCTCCATGCATATCGCTGATTTCGATGTCGGCATGCTGGGCGCAAACGGCATTGTCGGTGCGGGCATTTTGATCGCCGTGGGCGCCGCCAAATCGAAGCAAATGCTCGGCACGAACGATATCGTCGTTTGCTTCTTCGGTGACGGCGCGGTTAACCGAGGACCCTTCTTGGAAGGCCTCAACTGGGCGCGGGTGTTCGACTTACCGGTGCTGTTCGTGTGCGAGGACAATAAATACGCGGCGACGACCCGCACCGATCAGTTAACCGGCGGCGCGGGTCCAGCGGCGCGGGCCGAGAGCCTTGGCATTCCGGCACATCTGGCTGATGGCAATGACGTCATCGCTCTCGACGCTATGGTGGGCGGACTCGTCGAGGAAATTCGCAATGGCGGCGGTCCAGCCTTCCTGCACGCGGAGACTTATCGCCACATCGGACATACGGTCGTCGATCCGGCTACTTATCGCCCGGATGCAGAAGTCGCGGAGGCAAAGACCCGCGATCCCATCGAGCGCAGCAAGGATTACCTCCGTGAGAACAAGATTGGCGACAGTGACCTCGACAAGATAGCAAGCGACGCGGAGGCCGAAATGACCGCCGCGTTCGAAGCGGCGCGGGATGCGCCCTGGCCCGACTTGTCGGCTGCAAGGTCCGACGTGCAAGACGTGGGAGGCCCGCTATGAGCGTGATGAGTTACAGCGATGCGGCTAAGGCGGCACTCGCTGAATCGATGCGCGCAGATCCGACGATCTGGGCTGTCGGTGAGGATTTGGGACGCGGTGGCGTCTTTGGCCAGTATATGGGCCTCGAGGAAGAATTTGGACCAAAGCGTATTGTCTCCACACCGATTTCCGAGGCTGCAATCATGGGCTCTGCCGTCGGTGGCGCCTTGACTGGGACGCGACCGGTCGTGGAGTTGAGGTTCGCTGATTTTGCACTCTGCGCCGTTGACGAGATGGTCAATCAGGCGGCAAAGGCACGTTACATGTTCGGCGGCCAGGCGAAGGTGCCGGTGGTGATCCGCCAGCCGAGCGGCATATGGCGTTCGTCCGCGGCCCAGCATTCGCAAATGCTGGAAGCGTGGTACGCACATATCCCCGGACTGGTCGTGGTGATGCCGTCGACCCCGGCGGACAATTACGGATTGCTGAAGGCCGCTATCGAATGCGACGACCCGGTCGTCTATATGGAGCACAAGGATCTCTGGGCGCTCGAAGGTGAGGTGCCGGACGGCCACACGGTCGAGATCGGCAAGGCCAATGTTGTGCATGAGGGCAGCGACGTCACCATCGTTTCCTGGTCGGGCGCGCGTCATGTCGCCGAAGCCGCAGCTGAGACGTTATCTGCGGAGGGCACCTCGGCCGAGGTTATTGACCTCCGCAGCATCTGGCCCTGGGACCGCGATTGCGTGTTGCGGTCGGTTGCCAAGACCGGCCGATTGCTGGTCGCGCATGAAGCGGTACGGGATGGTGGATTCGGCGCTGAAATTGCTGCGACGGCGGCAGAAGAAATTCTGGGAGTGAAGGTTGCCCGCTTGGGCGCGCCGCGCATTCCCATTCCCTATGCGCCGCCGCTCGAGGATACGGTCCGGGTGACGGCGGAGATGATCATCGGCGCGGTAAAGCGCCTCGCGGGTTAAGCTTGCAGCCAAGGAGTGACATACAGATGAGCGAATCGATTCACGACAATTACACGCGCCCAATGAACGGCGGATTGGCATTGGCGGAAATGCTGCGTCTGCACGGCGCTGATACTATGTTCGGCATGGCGGGCTTCCAATTGGCACCGTTCTACGAAGCAGTGCGTGTCCTCGGCATGGGCCACAAGCTGATCAATGACGAGCGCTGCGGTGCCTTTATGGCCGACGCGTATGCGCGCGTGACCGGCAAGCCCGGTGTCTGCGATGGGACCTTGGGCCCGGGGGTCACGAACTTGGTGACGGGTATGGTCGAATCCCTTAATGCTGGCGTCCCGATGATCGTGATCGCGGGCGATGCCAACCGCAGCCACGCCTGGAAGAATATGACCCAGGAATGCCAGCAGGTGGATATCCTGCGTCCAGCAGCGAAGGCGTTGATCCGAATTGAGGTGGGCGAGCGTATTCCTGAGTTGGTGCGACGGGCCTATGCGATCGCGACGTCCGGGCGTCCAGGGCCGGTCGTGCTCGACGTGCCGGAGGACATCTGTCACGAGGACTACCAGTTCACGGCGGAGGATTTTTGGGTCGATCCTGCGACGACGCGCATTCCGGCGCGACGCAGCCGTCCGGGCGCCGACGATATCGCGCGCGCCGCCGCCATCCTCGGTAAGGCGAAACGCCCGCTCATTTTGGCCGGCGGTGGAATTCATCTTTCCGAAGCGTGGGATAGCCTAACAAACTTCGCAGAGAATCTTAACATTCCGGTCGCTCACACGATGAGCGGCAAAGGCAGTATCTCTTGCGCCAGTGATCTTAACGCCGGATTGTTCGGACGTTACTCGAGAATTGCCAACGATCTTATTGAAACAGCGGATTGTTTCCTGGCGGTCGGTTGCAAACTAGGTGAGATCGCGACCAAGCGTTACGATCTGTTGCCGGCGAACGTGCCGTTGATCCATCTCGATGTGTTGGAGGAAGAACTCGGGCGCACCACGCGGACCGAAGTGTCGCTTTGGGGTGATGCGGCGGCTGGTCTAGATGATCTAGGTGCCGCGCTTGCTGACAGCGCCGATGCGCAAAAAACAATGCGGGCGGAATATGCGGCCGAGATTCCGGTGCGCATGAAGAAATGGGTCGACGAAGCGGCTGAGCGACTGCATTCGACGGAAAAGCCGGTCAACATGGCGCGTCTCATTCACGAGCTGAACAATCACATGCCCGCCGACTCGGTGTTGGTCGCCGATGGTGGGTTTGCCGGACACTGGACCGGTTTGCTCTACGACACGAAGAAAGCGGGTCGGAGTTATGTGCCAGATCGCGGTCTAGCCTCCATCGGTTATGGCCTGCCGGGTGCCATCGGCGCGCAATTGGGCCAGCCTGATTTGCCCGTGGTGGCGCTGACCGGCGACGGTGGCTTCAACATGGTGATTGGCGAACTGGAAAGCGCCATCCGGATGAAAGCACCGGTGACAATTATAGTAGTCAACAATGCGGCCTCGGGTTACGTGAAGGCTCTACAACACGCGATGTATGGGGCGTATCAATCGAGCGACCTGGTGGAGATGGATTATGCCAAGATTGCCGATGCGTTCGGTTGCCAAGGTATCCGTGTCGAGGACCCGGAAGATCTCGCCGCCGCGATCAAGGCCGGCAATGCCGAGCGTGACCGCCCGACGGTCATTGACGTTATCGTCACCCGCGATCCAGGTAAGATGCTGCCGGCGGTCGACAGCCGCGTCCTAAAGGTGGAGAAGGGCGACCGCCCCGTCTAAGACGGGAATATCCCCTCTTTACTCCTGCCATACAAAGGGATGACCTTCTGGTCAAATGACTCTGCTGTTACGGACTTGGCACGCCACTTGTCTATGTACTCATGAAGCTTGGCAGAACGCCACTAATGAGGAGCAGAAAATGACCACGTATAAACCGAACAGCAGCGATGACTGGAACGATCTCGACGATTTAGATTTAGATTTCGACGATAATTCAAATGCTTACAGCGATTCCGAATAACCTGTGATGGAAGCACTGACTGTCCATCTCGGCAATGAGCGCTATTTCGAAGGCTACGTTGAATAGGCAGATTCGACCGTTCTATAACGCGGAAAGGTGGCTTCTCTTGAGATGCCGCCTTCCAAAGACCGAATAGCGCCGCACCGCAATCTTGCGTGGCGGCGTTTTGTTATTCCGCTGCTTGTTTCTCGGCCAACTCGGCGAGGATTTCATCCGTATGTTCACCGTGCATCGGGGCCGGGCGTCGCACCGCGCCGGGTGTTCCCAACAGTTTAATGTGTACGCCAAGGGTCTTGGTTTTGCCCGCACTCGGATGGTCGATTTCCTCCACCATTTTGCGCGCCTGGGTCTGCGGATCGTTGTAGACCTGCACGTGATCCATCACCGGACCACAAGGAACCCCTTCCGCATTGATCAGATCGAACCAGTGCTGGTTAGTGTTGGTTTTGAAGAACCCGGCAAGAATTTCGCTGAGTGCATCGTTATTGGCGACACGGTCTTTCTTAGTTTTGAAGCGCGGGTCGTCGATTAGCTCCTCGCATCCAAGCACTTTGCAGACCTTGGCCCAGAAACGCTCCGACGCGGCACCGATGCAGAAATGACCATCCTGGGTTGGGAAAATCTGGTAGGGCGCGCTGCCGCGATGCTTTTGGCCGAGCTTCGGCGGTTGCTCGCCGGTCGCGAAATAGTACCCCGCCTCGTAGACGCCGAGTGCGATTCCCGACTCGAACAACGAGACATCGATCTGTTGGCCGACGCCCGTGCGCTCCCGGGCTGCCAGCGCCGTTAACACGCCGATGCAGCCGTTCATGCCGCCGCAAAGGTCAGTGATCGGGATCGGCAATCGATGCGGTCCCTCGTCCTCGTGTCCGGTGACAGCCGCGAGCCCCGTCATCGATTGGCTGATGAGGTCGAAGCCGCCGCGCGGCGCATAGGGGCCGGTTTGGCCGAAACCCGAAATCGAGCAATAGACGACGCGTGGGTTGATCGCCTTGATGGCCTCGTAACCGATACCGATCCGATCCGCCGTACCCGGCTTGAAATTCTCGACGATAACGTCGGCGTCCATGGCCAATCGCTTGAAATTTTCGAGACCCTCCGGCGATTTGAGATCGAGAATCATGCTCCGCTTATTGCGGTTCCAGATCATGAAAGGAGCACTTTGGTCGCCGACGAAGGGGGGCGTCACCCGCATGTCGTCGCCGACATCCGGCCGTTCGATCTTGATTACATCGGCACCCTGATCCGCGAGCAACATCGCGCAATAGGGGCCGGAAAGGTTGGAGGTGAGGTCGAGGACCTTGATATGCGACAGCGCCATTTCCATTGGTATTCTCCTTATCAGTACCGCCGCTGTATAGCACCGGGCGGAAAGTCATTCATTATCTCGTCTAAATAATCCGCTTTTCGCGCAACCCGGCCAAAGTGTCCGCGTCATAGCCGAGCGAACTCAGTACGTCATCCGTATGTTCACCCAACTGCGGGGCGCGGTGACGAATTTCTCCGGGTGTTTTCGACAATTTAACCGGTGTCGAGGTGATCGGCGCCGGTTTGGCCATGCCGGGATAGTCGACCTCCGTCAGCATGCCGCTTTCCTGGATATGGGGATCCTTCAACGCTTCCTGAAGGTTATAGACCGGGCCGGCCGGAATGCGGTGTTCCTCCAAAATATCCATTGCCTCTTTAGTCGTCTTATCGGCACACCAAATTTGCATGCGGGCGCTGATTTCGGCGCCGTTCTCCGCCCGGTCGTCATCTGTCGCGAAGCGTTCTTCGGTCAGCCAGTGATTGTCGCCCATCAGCGACGCCCAGCGTGCGTACATGGGTTGGCCCGCGCAAATCACGTAGATATGGCCGTCCTTGGTCGCGAACAGATCCGAGGGTGCGGAGACTTGGCCCCGATTGCCGGTCGGCACGCGGCCGCGTTGGGTGACGTGTTCTTCGGTCATGATCGAGTTGGTGGTCATGAGTGCCGTCGCCAACAGAGCGCCTTGGACTTCCTGACCCTCGCCGGTCGCGTTACGGTGCATGATTGCCGCCATCGTTCCGAAGGCGCAGAGGCCGGCGGTGCCGTAATCGACCCAGGGACCAAAGGATTTGGCCGGTTGGCTCGGCGATCCGCTCATGACCATATTGCCGCTCATTGCCTGCGCCACCGAATCAAATCCGACCTTTTTCGCGTAGGGTCCGACGGTGCCAAAGGCGGTGTTGGTGACCAGGATAATGTCGGGCTTAATCGCCTTCAGACTGTCGTAGTCGAGGCCGAGGCCTTGCAGGGCGCGGGGTGGCATATTGGCGATGATTACATCTGCTGTTGCGATCAACTTGTCTTGAATTTCGCGCCCTTCGGGTTTGGTAGGATTGAGGGTAACGCCTTTCTTGTTCCGGTTACACTGCATGAACATGCTGCCGGAGCCGGGTTGGTCGCTCATCTCGTAATTGAATCTATCCTCGCCGCCGTCGACCTTTTCGACCCGGATCACTTCCGCGCCGAGATCGCCCAAGAGCGCCGCGCACCATGGCCCCGCAATATACCGACCGAAATCCAAAACCCTAATACCGTCCAAGACACCAGGCATCGCTATGTCTCCCCCTTATACTCACCAAAATTCTTGTTAGGTGATTTACCCCAGCCGGGGCGAAAGGGAAGCGGGGCGACGATCAAGTATCGGGGATATCGATACGCTGTATCTGTTCCCCGGCGCAATGAAGTCGCCACATTTCACGGAACCCGTTTTCAAGGGCGCGGATGCTCCGTGCCGTGTCGAATAGGGGCGCGCTGTCATGCGCGTCTTCCAAGCGTCGGCGCAGATTGACCTGCGCGTCTGAATCTTGCGCGAGACGGATCGCCAGAGCGATAAATTCTACCCATGATTCGGTGATGAGTTCCGGTAGCCCTGCCGCATGCAGCGCGCTCGCCAAGACCCTTGAGGCGAAATGATTTCTAATCCTCGTTATCACAGGAAGGCCGGCCCATAACATATTGCAGGTCGTCACATGGCCGGTGTAAGTCCCCGTGTCGAGCGCGAGATCTGCGAGCTGTGTTCGCGCCATGTTTTCTGGCTTGGGCACACGACCGGCAAATAAGAGACGCTCGCCTTCGATGCCGCGACTTTCGGCTTCCTTGCGCAGATTGGACTGGGTTAAGGGATTTTTATCCAAGAGCCACAACACGCTGCCGTCGTCGTCGCCATGGGAATATGCAAT
>CAXAGK010000055.1:0-13025 GCA_963968305.1 uncultured Rickettsiales bacterium
TTGCGCGAGTTGGCATTGATCGAGAGAGAAGTGAGGTTGGATGGGCGGCAGTTGTGGGACGGACGCTTTCGCGTTGAATTGACCGATCAAGTGCATTTATCCATTGGAAAGCTGGGCGAAGATGGGTTGCGTGAGGTACTCGCGCGTCAGCCGGACGTGCCGACCCATCATCTGCCTAAATTGGTGCTGCCGACACTACCCGCCATTTGGGACCTTGAAGGTGTTTATCAGGTACCCCACCTGTCATATTCAAGAGATAGTACTGGCGCTGATGGGCTTTCAATCAATAATGTGCGATTTGCACCGATTCGCCCGTTACAGGCAACGCGCTTTACTTTATAGAAGCGACCGGTCAACACTATGCGGTCGCAAACCGGTGCGGAGGTACCGGATTGATCCACGGGAGCAGTTAGAAACGTGAACCTTTTCAGCCGAAACCTCGCGCTTTGGATCATCATTGTTATCTTGATGGTCGGGCTTTTTAACCTGTTCCAGGGCTCATCGAGCCGGAATACCCAGGCCGAAGTGCCGTACTCGCAGTTCGTGGCCGAGATCGATCGTGGCGATGTGTCCTCGGTGGTTATCGAAGGCAATAAGATCAGCGGCTTCTATAAGAACGGTACTACGCCCTTTACTGTCATCGCACCAGACGATCCGAAGCTGGTGGAACGGATGATCGTGCAAGGCGTCGAAGTGAAGGCACGCTCGGCGGACGACGAGATGCCGGCGCTGTTTGCTGTTCTCATCCAGTGGTTCCCGATGCTACTGCTGATCGGTGTGTGGATCTTTTTCATGCGCCAGATGCAATCGGGCGGTGGCCGCGCGATGGGCTTCGGTAAATCGCGCGCCAAATTGCTGACAGAAAAATCGGGCCGCGTCACTTTTGAAGATGTGGCCGGAATTGACGAAGCAAAACAGGAACTGGAGGAAATTGTCGAATTCCTCCGCGATCCGCAAAAATTCCAACGCCTGGGCGGCCACATTCCCAAAGGTGTTTTGTTGGTCGGCCCTCCCGGCACAGGTAAAACACTGTTGGCCCGTGCCATTGCCGGTGAAGCGAATGTACCGTTCTTCACGATTTCGGGTTCGGAATTCGTCGAAATGTTCGTTGGTGTCGGCGCGAGCCGCGTCCGCGATATGTTTGAACAAGCGAAGAAAAACGCGCCGTGCCTGTTGTTTATCGATGAGATGGATGCGGTTGGCCGTCATCGCGGCGCCGGTCTCGGCGGTGGTAACGACGAGCGCGAGCAGACCTTGAATCAGCTGCTGGTCGAGATGGACGGTTTCGAGGCGAATGAAGGCGTAATCCTGATCGCCGCGACGAACCGCCCGGATGTACTTGATCCGGCATTACTGCGTCCCGGCCGTTTCGATCGTCAGGTCGTGGTGCCGAACCCGGACATCCTGGGTCGTGAGATGATCCTGAAGGTGCATCTTCGCAAAGTACCGTTGGGCCCCGACGTGGTCGCCAAGACCATTGCCCGCGGCACACCCGGCTTCTCCGGTGCGGATTTGGCGAATTTGGTGAACGAAGCCGCTTTGTTGGCGGCGCGCAGGAACCGCCGTGTTGTTTCGATGCGGGAACTCGAGGATGCCAAGGATAAGGTGATGATGGGGGCGGAACGACGCTCCATGGTCATGACCGAGGACGAAAAGAAGCTCACGGCCTATCATGAGGCCGGACACGCTTTGGCGACCGTCTATTCTCCGGCCTCGGATCCGATCCACAAAGCGACGATTATTCCGCGTGGCCGTGCGCTTGGTATGGTGATGCGCCTGCCCGAGAAGGATATGTTGGCTTTTGCCCGAGATCAGATCGAAGCCAACCTTGTCGTGGCCATGGGCGGCCGTGTCGCGGAATTGACGATCTTCGGACCTGAGAAGGTGACGACTGGGGCCTCGAACGACATCATGCAAGCGACTGACCTTGCCCGTAAAATGGTCACGGAGTGGGGCATGAGCGATAAGCTCGGGCCGCTTCGGTATAACGACAATCAGGAAGAAGTCTTCCTGGGGCACGCGGTGACGCAGACAAAGAACGTTTCGGAGGCGACGGCAAAGGTGATCGATGAAGAGATTCGTCGGATCGTTGATGAGGCGGATGTAAAATGCCGCGCAATTGTCAAAGAACATGTCGATGAGCTGCATGCCATCGCCAATGGGTTGTTGGAATACGAGACGCTAACCGGTGACGATATCTCTGCACTCATGCGCGGCGAGACGATTGTTCGCCCGAGTGTCGACGATGACGATGAAACGGAGAGCGGTGTGCGCTCGTCCGTGCCGAGCAGCGGTGTGGTAAAACCGGGGCCGGAACCCGAACCGCAGCCAGGAAGTTAGAAGGTTAATTAATCGCGTTGCGGCCCGCCTTGTGCGGGCCGTTTCGTATTGCGCCGTCCCAATGTCTAAAGTAAACACGGTTGATGCCTTTTTTGGCTATGTAGCGGGACACTGATGCATGACGCGTAAATATTTTGGCACCGATGGAATCCGCGGGACCGCGAATAAGGGCCCCGTGACACCGGGCACGGTATTACGGTTGGCGCTCGCAGCTGGGGAATTGTTTCGCCGGGGCGATCATCGCCACCGCGTTGTTATCGGCAAAGATACGCGGCTTTCGGGTTATATGCTGGAGCCGGCGCTGACATCCGGATTTACAGCGATGGGGATGGATGTGATGCTGGTCGGCCCCATGCCGACACCCGCCGTCGCCATGCTGACGCGATCGCTGCGGGCGGATGTCGGGGTAATGATTTCGGCCTCCCACAATCCGTATCAGGATAATGGCCTTAAGCTCTTTGGGCCCGATGGCTATAAATTGTCCGATGCCCAAGAAGAAGAGATTGAATCGTTGATGGATGCCGAGGGCTTGGAGCTCGCGGAAGGCAAGGCACTTGGGCGGGCGACGCGGCTCGAGGATGCGCCAGGTCGCTATATTGAATTTGTAAAACAAACCTTTCCGAAGCGTCTTCGGCTCGACGGATTGAAGATCGTGGTCGATTGCGCGCATGGGGCTGCTTATCGCGTGGCGCCGACCGTCTTTCACGAATTGGGCGCCGATGTGGTGCCGGTCGCGACACAGCCGGACGGCACGAATATCAACCGTGATTGTGGTGCGACCAGTCCCGATGCGATGAGCCAACAAGTGGTTACCCATGGCGCGGATTTGGGGATCGCATTGGACGGCGATGCGGACCGCCTGATCATCGCGGACGAACACGGCCATATCCTGAACGGCGATCAAGTGATGGCTCTGATCGCCAGCTCATGGCAGAAAACAGATCGGCTGCGGGGTGGCGGCATCGTTGCGACGGTGATGTCCAATCTCGGCTTTGAGCGTTTCTTGGACGGCTTGGGCCTCGAACTGGTGCGAACCGCCGTTGGCGACCGGAATGTCGTCGATTACATGCGCACGCACGACCATAATGTCGGTGGAGAGCAGTCGGGCCATATTATTTTAAACGATTTCAGTACCACCGGCGACGGGTTGATTGCTGCGTTGCAGGTGCTGGCGGCCGTCATCGACCAGGACGGTCCGGTCAGCGAAGTCTGTCGTCAATTCGAACCGTTACCACAGGTCCTCCGAAACGTGCGATTCAACGGCGGCAAACCGCTCGACGCACCGACCGTTCGTGAAGCGATCTCCGACGGTGAAGCCCGCATGGCGAAAGTCGGACGCGTATTGATCCGTCCCTCCGGCACTGAGCCCTTAATCCGCGTGATGGCGGAAGGCGACGACGGTGCCTTGGTGGACGAAGTCGTCGGCGATATTGTCGAAGCGATAGAACGCATAGCGCAAAGTTGATGGCTTCTCCAGTCAAGCCCGGCCGGGTGCTGATCGTCGCTGGATCGGATTCCGGTGGTGGTGCCGGCATCCAGGCGGATATTAAATCCGTGACCGCGCTTGGCGGCTTTGCGATGACCGCAATCACCGCGCTAACCGCGCAAAACACTACCGGTGTCTATGGCGTCGTTCCCGTCGATACTGATTTTATCGCTCAGCAAATGTGCCTTGTGTTGGATGACCTGGGTGCAGATTGTCTGAAAACTGGGATGCTGCACAGCTCCGCCGTCATCGAAACGGTCGTTGATGTATTGGATGATGTTGCGCCGGAGCTCACTGTAGTCGCCGACCCCGTGATGTTTGCCAAGGGGGGACACCCTTTGCTCGAGCCAGAGGCGATGGATGCACTCCGTGGGCGTCTCGTGCCGCGAGCGGCAATTTTGACTCCGAATATCCCCGAAGCCGAAGCCCTGGCGGATATGACGGTGTCCAATCTGGACGATATGCAACGTGCTGGAGAGGCGATTATGGCCCTTGGTGCGAAAGCGGTACTGGTCAAAGGGGGGCATCTCGATGGTGATCGTCTTACCGATGTGTTGGTCACATCGGATGGTGTCGAGTTATTCCATGATGAGCGCATCCATACCAAAAATACGCATGGGACCGGATGTACGCTGGCGTCAGCCTTGGCGACAGGGTTGGCCAATGGGTTGGCGCTTCGTGAAGCGGTAGAGCGCGCCCGCGCCTATGTCCGCGCCGCCATCATTGCCGCCCCTGGATATGGCGCCGGCCATGGACCCATGGATCACGGACACCCTTTACGCCGCTGACGTTTAAACCGGAGTTTCGTCATGACAATTGAAATCGACCCGATCACCACGTCTGTCATCCAACACAGATTGACGGGCATCGTCGAGGAGATGGGTGAGGCGATGTTGCGCACTTCCTATTCGCAAATTCTCAACAGTAGCCGCGACTTCTCAATGGCGCTTTGCGATTCCGATGGGGGGTTGGTCTCGCAGGCCGAGCATATTCCCGTTCACGTCGGCGCCATGTCATGGGCAGCGAAGGAAGTGATCGAGTATTTCGGCGACGATATCTTGCCGGGCGACGTGTTCCTGTTGAATGACCCGTATTACGGCGGCAGTCACCTGCCGGATGTGACCGTCATCGTGCCGGTGTTCGTCGACGATGTCTGTGTGTTCTGGACTCTCAATCGGGCGCATCATTCGGATATCGGCGGTGCGACCCATGGCGCTTATAACGCGGCGGCGACGGAAATTTGGCAGGAAGGGCTGCGCATTCCACCGATCAAGCTTTATGAGGCCGGGCGAAGGCGCGACGACATCCACCGGATGCTCGCGGTGAACGTCCGCCATCCGCGTGATTTTGAAGGCGACCTGGCCGCGCAAATCGGTTCGGTGAAGTTGGGGGAGAACAGACTTGGGGAGTTGGTAGCGGAGTTCGGCACGGAAACGGTGACGGCCGCCAAGGAGCGCATTTTGGATGCGGCAGAACGGCAGGCGCGCGCCGTCGTCGAGACTTGGCAAGACGGTGTCTATCACGGCACGGGATTGTTGGATGATGACGGGCGCGGCAATGAAGATATTGCCGTCCGGGCAACCGTGACGATCAGCGGCAGCGACATAGAAGTCGATCTGTCCGAGTCCGACCCACAAGTCGATAGCTTTATCAATTCGTCCTTTGCCAATACCCAATCGGCGGTGGTGATGAGTTTCGCTTTCCTGCTCGATCCTGGCATCGCACAGAATTCTGGCACGATCCGCCCGCTTACCGTGAAAATGCGGGAGGGGACAGTGGTCTGGGCGCATCCCGGAGCGCCGGTGACATTGTGTACATCCCATTGCAGCCAGGAAATCATCGAAGCCATCGTGTCCGCCATCGCTCCCGCCTGTCCGGAACGGGCTATGGCGGGTTGGGGCAAACGCTTCCGGATTGCCATCAAAGGCGACGACCCGCGCAATGGCCGGCCTTTTATCTGGCACATGTTTCACGCTCGCCCCGGTGCGGGTGCCTCCTCCGGCGGGGATGGATGGCACGGTAGCGGTGAGTGGCATTCGGCGGGAGGCCTAAAATTTGGCTCGGTCGAAGTCGCGGAGACGAGGTTCCCACTCTATTTCGAACGGCACGAATATCGCGAAAATTCCGGCGGCGACGGACAGTATGTCGGCGGCTCCGGGTGCGAGCTTTTGCTGCATCTCGAAACTGATGAAGATTGCGTTGTGAATACCGCTGGTGAAGGCACGACTCACGCGGCTGCGGGCCGCCAAGGCGGCAAGGACGGTGCTACCCACGAGTACCGCATCTTAAAACCGGATGGCGGCGCACGGGTTCTTAAGACAAAGGAAGAAGGAATTCCGGTGGAGGCTCGGTCTGTGTTCGATGTACGCTCCGGTGGCGGAGGAGGTTGGGGCGCGCCGAGCGACCGTGACGCCGATGCGCGGTCCACGGATTCGCAGGAAGAGTTGCCACCGCTAGCATCCGGAGGGTCGGTCTGATGTACAGAATTGGCATCGATATCGGTGGCACCTTCACGGACCTCGTCTTGGTCGACGATTCCGGCGACGTCAGCTTCGGAAAGACGCCTTCTAATCCGGAGGATCAGTCGATCGGCGTGATGACGGGGTTGAGTATGATGGCCGAACGCGTCGGCCTCTCGCTTGATGCGTTGCTGGCGGAGAGCGACCGAATCGTTCATGGGACCACGGTCGCGACAAACGCTCTCCTGGAGCGGAAGGGAGCCCGGGTCGGCCTATTGACGACGGAAGGTCATCGCGACGTTTTGGAAATGCGGGAGGGTTTGAAGCCCGAGCGTTATAGTCTGCGGCTACCGCGCCAGGCGGCGTTAATTCCACGGCATTTGCGGCTTGGGGTGCGTGAACGCTTGCGCCACACCGGCGAAGTGGAAGTAGCGCTGGATACAGCGTCGCTCGACGCCGCGATTGATGCCTTGAAGGAGGCCAATGTCGAGGCCGTCGCCGTTTGCTACCTGCACGCCTATGCGAATGCGGCCCACGAACAGGCGACGCGGGCGCGACTGGCCGATAAAATGTCCGACGTTTATGTCTCGCTTTCATGCGAGGTGCTACCGCATATCAAGGAATATGAGCGCGTCTCTACAACGGCGGTGAACGCCTATGTGGGGCCGGTTCTGGAAAGTTATTTGAGCCAGCTGGAAACCCGCTTGAGAGATGCAGGCTATAGTGGCCCCGCACTGATCACGCTGTCGCATGGCGGCGTGACACCCATTGTCGAGGCGATTCGAATGGCTGCCGGCACTGTTCTTTCCGGTCCGGCGGGCGGCTTGGCGGGTGCGCGTCATGCGAGCGATATGCTTGATGTTGGGCAGATGATCACCTTCGATATGGGCGGGACGTCGTCTGACATTTCGTTGATCGTTGATGGTGAAGCGACATTGTCGGCGGACCGTAGTGTCGCGGGTGAGAAGATCGCACTATCGAGCCTGGATATTATCACATTGGGGGCCGGTGGTGGCTCGATAGCCTGGGCGAACTCCGGCGGTTTGTTGGAAGTTGGCCCGCACAGCGCCGGTGCGGTCCCGGGGCCTGCCTGCTATGGCCGTGGCGGCACGGAAGCGACGGTGACCGACGCCAATGTGGCGTTGGGGTATCTCGACCCGAGCAGCTTTCTCGGTGGCAGTGACAATCTTGATCTTGCCGCGGCGCACGCGGCTCTGGACAAACTCGGTGAGCAATTAGGGATCGAGCAGATCGTGGCGGCCGAAGGGGTATTTCGCGTCGTCAACACGCAGATGGCGGAAGGCATTCGTCTGGCGACTGTTCGCCGGGGTGTCGATCCGCGCCGCTTTGCGTTGCTCGGCTTCGGCGGGGCAGCCGGATTGCATGTCACGTCGCTTGCGCGAATTCTCGATTTAAAGCGCGTGATTGTGCCGCGTGTCGCCTCCGTTCTGTCGGCTTGGGGAATGCTGACGACCGATCTTCGATATGAAGTGACGCGGACCCGCATTGGCGAAGTCAGTGACTTGGACCGGAACGAAGTTCGGGCGCTGTTTGATGAGCTGCAGGGTGAGGCGGAAGCTGCTGTGTCCGGCTGGTTCAGCGGCCAAATTAGGGCTGAACGCTCCGCCGATATGCGCTATGGCGAGCAAATCTTTGAAATTGATGTGGACCTTCGGGAACTCGATTTCGCGGTGGACGATTTGTTAGCAAAAATGAAGGCCGCATTCGAAGCGCGACATGAACAGCTTTATACCTATGCATTGCCTGACCGGGAGCCGGTATTGGTGAACGCGCGCGTCGCAGCCATTGGCGAACTATCTGCGCCGCCGACGGAACCGCCGATCGCTGGTGGTTCCGATGCCGCGCCGATGGGTACTCGATCAATCTATCTCGATGAGTGGGTGGACGCTGACATTTATGCCTTTGCCGATTTGAAGGCCGGGCAATCGATTGCCGGTCCGGCCATTGTTGAGGCGGATACGACGACGGTATTACTGTTGCCGGGTGATAGGGCGCAGGTGACCGATATGGGATGGCTCGATATCGCCGTCGGGAAGTAACGCTTCAAACCATCGAGACGTCGCTGAACGCGTTTACCTTGAGGATATCGGCCAAGGTATCGAGCGCCGATTCCAATTGATTGCGATAGCGCGGCATGCCGATGCAGATACGCACCGCATGAGGAACGTCAACGCGTCCGGCGGCAAAAATTTCCGCAGGTGCGACGATAACGCCTCGGCGTTTGGCCTCAGCTGTGAAATCCGCCGCTCGCCAGCGCTCCGGCAATGTGAGCCAAATATGGTGGCAGCCGGGCGTAGCGGAGATGCATTGCCCTGGTAATTTGTCCCGAGCCAGTGCCAGACGTGCGACCGCTTCCGCGCGCCGAGAATTGAATATGCGCTCCGCCGTTCCGTCTTCGATCCAGCTCGTGGCCAGTTCCGCCGTCAGCGGTGGGGCCATCCAAGCGGACGCTCCGACAATCGTGGTTTGGCGCTCTATAAGCTTTCAGGGGAATGCAGGAAGCGGATCCTCAGACCGGGCGCGACGGTCTTCGAAAGACTGGTTAGGTAGACGGTAAGCTCCGGCGCCATCGCGGCAATCGGTTGGGGTGGGTCTTCCATGCATCGGGCCGCGATATCGTCCTTGATGATGTGCAATCCGTGGCGGCGCGTGATCTCGGCGATGGCCTCGCGGCGCTATTGCGGCATAACAACAGTGGTCGGATTGTGGATCGCCGGGATGGTATAGAGAAATTTGCTGTTCTGAGTCCGGCATGCTGTCTCTAGCGTCTCTGGGATCAGGCCGTGTTCGTCGACCGGCAATCCTTCCATGCGCAGACCCAGCATTCGCGCCACCGGTTTTACGCCGGGAAAGGTCAGGGATTCGGTCAGGATATGGTCACCCGGTTGGGTGAGTGCGGCGAAAGCGACGAGAATGCCGTTTTGGGCGCCACTGGTGATGACGACTTGCTCCGCCGTCGCATGAATCCCGGTCATGGAGAGCCACGCCGCTCCCGCTGCCCGATGGCGTAGATTGCCGGCCGGTGTTTGATACTCCAATAGATCGAAGGCCGCCGGGTTCGCAGCGATGCGCTGAAGCGCCTGACTTAGATGCTCGGCCTCCTCACCCGGTGCCGGAAAGCTGAGACTGAGGTCGATATGATCTGCGGGCGCGGCTTCGCGCGGTGGAAATCCCTCCCGCAAGCTGGGCCTCAGGACATATGTGCCGCGCCCGACTTCACCCCGAACCAAGCCTTGCCGTTCCGCTTCCGTATAAGCGCGGCTGACGGTGCCGACGGTGACACCCAACCGCCAAGCGAGGTCCCGCTGCGGCGGTAGCTTGGTGCCAGGTTGTAAGTGACCATCGGAAATGTCCTCCGCAATCACGTCCGCGACAGCGATATATTTCTGCCCCGTTCGGGCGGTAAGTTCCGGAATCCAGATTGTCATGGTGTCAATATATAAATTGATACCCTAACCAGCGATGAATAAATCGAGTTTACAGGCAGTTGTTCCCGCGGTTTGCTGAATTGGAGAGTTTTATGGGTATCATTTTCAATATTGAACCTATTAATGAGATAGGTGTATCGAAATTCGCCGGTGGCATTGACAAAGCTGCTTTGTCAGAACTGCGTTTATGGCATGAGCGTTCTCGGCAACGACATCACCTGTTCCGGCTTGATGGGCATTTGCTCCGAGATGTCGGACTGAGCGAGGCCGATGTAAAACAGGAATGCTGTAAGCTCCCGTTGCAATATTGAATAACGGTGCTTTGGAGGACGTGAGATGAAACTGCCGATCTACCAAGTTGATGCATTTGCGGACCGCCCGTTTGCGGGCAACCCGGCGGCTGTTTGTCCGCTCGATGCGTGGTTACCAGATGAGACGATGCAGGCGATAGCGGTTGAGAATAACTTGTCGGAGACCGCTTTCTTTGTCGCGAATGGTGAGGATTTTGATATCCGTTGGTTTACGCCGAAAATGGAAATCGATCTGGCTGGGCATCCGACATTGGCGACGGCCTATGCGATTTTCACCGAACTGCAGCCCGGACGCAGCACGGTCCGATTCAATACGAAACGCGGTGATGTGCTCTCGGTCGTGGAGCAGGACGGCGTGCTGACGATGGACTTTCCGACTCGCGCGCCTTCGCCAGCGGAGGGGATCGAGGAAATTACGGCGGCACTTGGTGCGCGGCCCGCCAGATTTTTGGCGGCTCGGGACGGTTTCTGCGTCTTCGAGACTGAGGCAGAAATTCGCGCTATCGAACCGGATATGCCCAAACTCATGGCATTTAAATATCTGGGTGTCATTGTGACTGCGCCCGGCGATGAAGTGGATTTTGTCTCACGGTTCTTTGCACCCAATCATGGCATTCCGGAAGACCCGGTGACCGGGTCGGCGCATTGCGAGCTGATCCCTTATTGGGCGGAACGCTTGGGAAAGACCGAGCTTGTGGCGCGGCAGCTCTCGGCACGGGGCGGTGAAATATACTGCTCCCATCTGGGTGAGCGGGTAAAGATCGGCGGCAAGGCCGTGACCTTCATGCGTGGCGAAATCGAGTTTTAGGAGAGATTGGGCGAACCAAGATGACTGAAGTAAGAAGCCAACTGACTCTCGGCCTGCCTGTCATCGCGGCGGCATTGGCTGCGACCGTGATATGGGGACTGACCCCAGCGGTGACGAAACTGGCCGTCGGTGAAGTAGATCCTGTGAGCGCTGGGTTTTTGCGCACGGTAATCGCTGGACCCTTTTGTTTGGCGGTGGCGCTGTTTGCCAAATTAAAACTGCCGCCAAGCGCTTCCGGGTGGGGTCAGTTGATCGGCTCGGCACTCGGGTGCTACATCGCATTTCCAGTGCTGTTCACCTTCGGTCAGGCGGACACGACTACGTCCCATGCAGCGTTGATCATTGCGACGATGCCAATTTTCACCGGGCTTTTCGCTGCCATTGTAGAACGCCGGATGCCGTCGCGCGGATGGTGGATGGGATCCGGAATGGCGTTTTGCGGCGTCCTGGTACTTGTAGGCTCGCGCTTCGGTTATGCGGAGCCGGGTGTGACCTTACGCGGCGACCTGCTTTGCCTAGCCTCAGCGATTTGCGGTTCCGCCGGTTATATAGCGGGTAGCCGTTTGACCGCAGTCATCGGGACGTGGGGAACGACGTTCTGGGGCTTGGCCTTCTCGGGTGTCCTGAGCACCGTGGTTATCCTCGTGGTGCCGACGCCGACCGATTGGTCGACGGTGTCTGCATTCGGCTACGCGACCATAGCTTACTTGGCCATATTCGGCTCGATACTGGGATATGTCGCCTGGTATTGGGCCTTGGCGCGGGGCGGCGCGATGCGGATTGGCCCGATACAGTTTCTGCTGCCCGTCATTGCGTTAACAGTTGCTGTGCTGGGCTTGGGAGAAGTACTGACACTACCGTTGATAATTTCAGCGGTTGCCATTGTCGGCGGCATTGCCGTCGCCCAAAGGTCTTAAGTTTTGAACGAAGGAAATTTCCAATGTTAGCCGATAAGGAAGCTATTTCTGCCGCTGCCGAGCTCGTCGCGCAACACATGCAGCCGACGCCGCAAATTTGTTGGCCGCTCTTATCGGCGCGCTGTGGGGCGGAAGTGTGGGTTAAACATGAAAACCACACACCGATCGGCGCCTTCAAGGTACGCGGTGGCTTGATCTATATGGACGCTTTAAAGCGCCGAACCCCCGACGTTCCAGGTGTCATCACAGCGACCCGTGGCAATCATGGACAATCCGTTGCCTTTGCTGCGCGGAGCGCGGGGGTGCGCGCCGTTGTTGTCGTGCCGCACGGCAACAGCGTTGAAAAGAATGCTGCGATGAAGGCTTTCGGGGCGGAGCTTATCGAACATGGCCGAGATTTCAATGAGGCTCTGGATTTCACGAAAGAGCAGGCGGAGGCACAGAAGCTGGAATTTTTCCCGTCCTTTGATCCGGACTTGGTCGCTGGGGTTGGCACCTATACGGCGGAACTTCTCTCTGCCGCACCTGACCTGGACGCGATCTACGTACCTATCGGCCTCGGTTCGGGTATTTGTGGGGCGATGTCGGCTCGTGACGCGCTGGGCTCCAAGGCTGACGTGATCGGTGTCGTTGCCGAAGGTGCGGCGAGCTATGCATTGTCCTACGAGGCCAGAAAGCCGGTACCGACCAATGCGGTTGACACCTTCGCCGACGGTCTCGCGGTGCGAATACCGGATGCGCGGGCACTCGAGGCGATCCTGGCGGGTGCCGCGCGGATCGTCACAGTTTCCGAGTCGGAGATGAAGGCCGCCGTCCGCCACTATTACTCGGATACACATAATCTGGCCGAGGGGGCGGGCGCGGCTTCCCTTGCGGCCCTCCTTCAGGAGAAAAAGGCTATGGCGGGCCGGAAAGTTGGTTTGGTCCTCTCCGGCGGGAATATCGACCGAGATCTCTATATGGACATCCTCGGCGGGAGCTGAGCCATCGTTATGCCAAATATCTAAATTGAAACCGCTTCCACGAAAACCGATTTTGCCGCGATCCAAGATTTGGTTCGGGAGTACGCGGAATCGCTTCCCTTCGATCTTGCCTATCAAAACTTCGAAGGTGAGATGGCGGCGGTTCCCGGCGAGTATTCCGAACCGCAAGGCTGTCTGCTCGTGGTGGAAGTCGACGGTGCGCCCATGGGTGGGGTCGGATTGAGGCCTTTGGAGACGGGAGTGGCCGAGATCAAACGTCTCTATGTGCGGCC
>CAXAGK010000056.1:0-12928 GCA_963968305.1 uncultured Rickettsiales bacterium
GAGATTTCCTGGATATAAGGGCGCAAGTCGTCGGCGCCGAGCGCGCAGTTGAATCCCACGGTGAGGGGATTTGCGTGGCGGATCGACGTCCAAAAGGCTTCCGCCGTCTGTCCCGATAGGGTGCGTCCCGACGCATCGGTAATGGTGCCAGAGATCATCACCGGCAGGCGGGTACCCGTTCGATGGAAATAGCGTTCCGCCGCATAGATCGCGGCCTTGCTGTTCAGGGTGTCAAAAATGGTTTCGATCAACAGCAAATCAGCGCCGCCATCGGTGAGGCCCCGGATCGATTCCTCATACGCTGTCACGAGTTCTTCGAAGGTGACGTTCCGATGCCCTGGATTGTTGACATCGGGTGAGATCGACGCCGTCTTATTCGTTGGTCCCAGAGCGCCGGCGACAAAGCGCGGCTTGTCCGGGGTTTCTTGCTGGATGGCGGTGGCGGCGCGGCAGGCAATTTCCGCGGCGGTCTTGTTCAGCTCGTAGACGATACCTTCCATGCCGTAATCCGCTTGGGAGATTGACGTCGCATTGAACGTGTTGGTTTCAACGATATCAGCGCCCGCGCGGAAAAACCCTTCATGGATTTCCTGTACAATGCCGGGCTGCGTAAGTGCCAGGATGTCGTTGTTGCCCTTGAGGTCACGCTCGAAATCGCGAAAGCGGCCACCGCGATAGCCGGATTCGTCCAATCCATAGGATTGGATCATCGTGCCCATCGCGCCGTCCAGCATCAAGATGCGTTCGCGCAGTTGCGATTTGAGTTCGTCCGTTCGTCCGGCGTCTTGGCCGGTTTCGTTAAGTGGCATTGCTCTGGATCCTGCTTTACGCCGCGTCGGCGCTATCGTTCAAGTTCGGACGCATACCGAGTCGCCAGCAAATGGCATAGGTAAGCGCCGCCCGATTGAGGGTATAAAAATGAAAGGCGTCGACGCCATTGGCCGACAAATCTGCGCACTGTTCGATGGCGACGCTTGCGGCAATCAGATTTCGCGTCTCCGGGTCGTTATCAAGCCCTTCGAACTGGGACGCCATCGATGTGGGTACGGTTGTCGCGCATTTTCCGCTGAACTCGACGACCTTGGCAAAATTGGTAACGGGGAGGATGCCGGGAATAATGGGCACCGTAATGCCGGTTGCTGTGGCGGCGTCGCGGAATCGGTAGAAGAGATCGTTGTCGAAGAAATATTGGGTCAAAATGCGCGTCGCACCGGCGTCGACCTTACGTTTTAGATTATCGAGATCCGCACTTTGATTCGGAGAATCCGGATGATTTTCCGGATATCCGGCGACGGAGATTTCGAAATCGGCGATCTTGCGCAAACCCGCGACGAGGTCAGCGGCGTTCCCAAAACCGTCCGGATGCGGCGAGTAGGAACTCTTACCTTTCGGTGGATCGCCGCGCAAGGCGACGATGTGCCGGATGCCAGCCTCCCACCAACTTCTTGCGAGAGTTTCGATCTCCGCCTGGCTCGCGCCCACACAAGTCAAATGCGCGGCCGGATTAATGGGCATGGAAGTATGAATCCGTTCCACTAATTGCTCGGTGCGGCTCCGGGTGGAGCCGCCGGCGCCATAGGTCACGGAGAAGAATGCCGGGCCGAGTGGCGCCAATTTCCCCATGACATTCCATAGTTGGGTTTCGGCGTCCGCGTTATGAGGCGGGAAAAATTCAAAACTTACGGTCGGGCTTACAGCCATGATTCGGAGCCTTTCTCGGTCGTGCCTAATCGTTTGGTACGCATCTCGGTAAGCGTTGCGGACCAGAGACATACGGTTAAGGGGTCGCCGGCAAGATGAACCGTTTTGACCGGCCCCAAACCAGCCCCGCGGAACCAAGTTTTCATCTCTGAGTCGGTGAATCCCAGCCAACGATGGGCGTGTTCGAGCATTAGAAAGGATTCGTCATGCGGAGCGAAATCAATCACCACAATACTGCCGCCTGGCCGGAGCAATCGAACGGCCTCGGCTAGGACCAACGCCGGGTCCTCGGCGTAGTGAAGTACCAAATGGAAGGTGGCGACATCGAAACTTTCTGGCTGCAGTTCCAGCTGCCGCATATCACCATACCGCAAGTGGCAATTCGTAAGGTCGGCGCGGGCCAAATTCGACCGTGCCACCGTTAACATCTCGTGTGACAGATCGATGCCGATCGCGCGTTCGGTCATCGGCGCGACGATCTCTAGTATTCTGCCGGTTCCGGTGCCGATATCGACATGACTCCATCCCGGTCGCGCCGGTAGCATGTCTCGCAATGCACGTTCGACCGATTCGTCGTCAACATGCATACGCCGGATTTCGTCCCAATTCTGTGCATTCCGTTTGAAGAATTCCTCGGCTCGCGATGCCCGGTCACGGCGAACCGTGTCTAATCGCGACCGATCTCGGGCTCTGACTGAGTCGTCATTCGGCGTGAGGTCCAGCAAAGTCTTGGCGAGTGCCGCATTGGCACCCGTTTCGGCCACTCGATAGAAGGCCCACGCGCCTTCGCGAAAGCGCTCCAGGAGGCCAGCTTCCACCATTAACTTTAGGTGCCGCGATACCCGTGGCTGGCTTTGACCCAAAATCTGTGTCAATTCGCTGACCGAAAGTTCCGTTTCGCTGCAAAGCGCCAATACCCTAAGCCGAGTGTCTTCCGCTGCGGCCCGCAGCCCCTGAAGTAGTCTTTCCATCGGCAATCCAAGTTAAGTTGATGAAATAATAATATAAAGAAATGTTTATGTAAACATGTGTACGGAATGGTATGATCAGGGAACGGTTTTGTGTGAGATATTTTTGCAACAACATTGACCCTTGAGCATCTCTAGGCGAGATCGGATATGGTCATATGAAATTGCATATGTTAAATCCTTGACCATGAAATTGGCGATGTGTCTACGGCATTCGTCCAGACAGTTTTGCGGGATGTAGACTTCTTTCTATAGTGGTATTGCATTTCAGCCGCTTGCCCGGCTAGGTTGATTTGAGGCGGTAAGCGGTTTTTCGACTGGGAGTCGCGGGTTTGAAGACCTTGGTTCTACCGGATGAGATGCGGTATCGAGTTGTCAGAACGGTGGCGGCATTGGGTATTGGAGCGCTTGCGCTGACCGGCTGCGCCACGGCTGAAGGAGATACGGCTAACGATCCCTTCGAAAGCGTGAATCGGTCGATATTCGACTTTAACAACAAGCTTGACAACGCGGTATTCGAACCGGTTGCAGAGGCTTATGCCGACAATGTACCGGAACCCGTCCGGCAGGTCGTCAGCGATACGCTCCGGTATTTGAAGACGCCGGTTATCTTCGCGAACGATGTTCTACAAGGGGATGTCGATCGTGCGGGCAATACATTGTCCAGGTTCGTGACGAATACCACCATCGGGTTTGCCGGTATGGTCGATACCGCATCCGCCACTGGTGCTCCCGACCACGAAGAAGATTTTGGCCAGACATTGGCGGTTTGGGGTTTTGGCGAAGGACCATACCTAATGATCCCGGTCCTTGGTCCGATGACTCTGCGTGATGGATTTGGAAAAATTGGCGATTCGTTTATCGATCCGCTCGGCGAAATTGACGAAGCCGCGTTTGACTGGTCGCACAAGATCGTCGGCGGAGTTGATACACGATCCGATCTGCTCGACACGCTCGGTGACCTGGAACGCACCTCTCTTGATTACTACGCCGCCATTAGGAGCCTCTACAGGCAAAAGCGGAACGATGATATCAGCAACGGTGAAGGCGATTTGCTAGTTCCGGTTCCGAATATCAGCTTCGATGATGAAGACGAGAAAAAAGAACCGGCGAGCAGTAAATCAGCCAAAGGGGCTCAGATGAGTTCAAGACTGGCACGTTAGTCGATGTTGACCTCGACGGCAGTTCAGATGCTACGTGGCACGATCTTCGCGTTTGGCGTAATATTCCTCGTTTCTTCGGCTCAAGCCACCTCGGCATATCCTGACTCGGGCGCTTTCGTGACCGCTTTGGGAAATCGCGCAATAAAGCTTTTAGGCGAGCGTGTGAGGACGGATGAGGAACAAGAAACCCGTTTTCGGAAGTTGCTGCGAGAAGGATTTGCAGTCCGAAAGATCGGTCGATTTGTCCTTGGAAAATACCGACGGAGTTCTTCAAATGAAGACGTCGCGGAATTCCTAAATCTTTTCGAAGATTACATTGTCTCGCTTTTCTCTTCGGCATTCCGGAATTTTTCAGGTGAGACTTTCGCGGTAGCGAGAGTGGTTAAGACGCGTAGCCCCCATGATACGATGGTTATTACGCATATTAATCCGGATGCGGTGGATGGTCCGACGAAAGTCGTATTCCAGGTGCGCAATTCTAGTGATGAATACAAAATTTTGGACGTTAAAATCCAAGGCGTCAGTATAATCGTGACGCAGCGTGATGAATTTACCGGATTCATTAGCAATAATGGCGGGGAAATCGGCCCGTTGATCAAAGCGCTTCGTAAAAAGACTGCCTCTTTAAAGACTAGGGCGCGCGAACGGCGATAGCTTGTTATTCTCGTCGCGCGCAGTGGATGGCTGAACCGCGCCGACGTATATTTTCACCGTGTTAATGGTTTATATTTGATTCGATGCGGCTGGGTTGCAGCTTCGCCCAACCGTCGGCGTTTGTCTGCTTCGTAATCCTCGTAGTTACCCTCGAACCAAACGACCTGGCTGTCGCCTTCATAGGCCAAAATATGGGTTGCGATGCGATCCAGGAACCAGCGGTCGTGGCTGGTAATCAGAATACAGCCGGCGAACTCACTCAAGGCTTCCTCGAGTGCGCGTAACGTATCAATATCGAGATCGTTGGTCGGCTCATCGAGCAACAGCACGTTCGCGCCGGTCCTTAACATCTTCGCCAAATGAACACGATTCCGTTCACCGCCGGACAACTGCCCTACCTTCTTTTGCTGGTCCGGACCGCGAAAATTAAATGCCCCGACATAAGCCCGGCTCTGCATTTTCCGTTTACCGAGATCGATTTCGATCTCGCCCTGGCTGATTTCCTCCCAGACGTTCTTGTCGGCATCGAGCGTGTCGCGGGATTGGTCGACGAAGCCTAGTTGCACCGTTTTGCCGACTCTCAATTCGCCGCCGTCAGGTGTCTCGTCGCCGGTGATCATACGGAACAGCGTGGTTTTACCGGCACCGTTCGGGCCGATCACACCGACAATACCGCCTGGTGGAATTTTGAAGCTCAAGTCCTCCATCAGGAGGTGATTACCATAGCCTTTGCGAAGATCCTCTGCCTCAATGACCAAATCGCCAAGACGTTCGCCCGCTGGAATGACAATTTGCGCCGAATCGGGAGCACGATCCTGACTTTCAGCTAATAACTGCTCATAAGCGGTAATCCGGGCTTTCGATTTGGCCTGACGGGCTCTCGGGCTGGCGGCGATCCATTCGCGTTCGCGGGCGAGGGTGCGCATGCGTGCCGATTCACCGCTGCTTTCGTGCTGGAGCCGTTTTTCTTTCTGTTCGAGCCAAGCGGAATAATTACCCTCGTAGGGAATGCCCCGGCCACGGTCGAGTTCCAAGATCCATCCAGTCACATTGTCAAGGAAGTACCTGTCATGGGTCACCATGACGACGGTGCCTTCGTATTCCCGCAAGTGACGCTCGAGCCAGGCGACGGTTTCCGCATCGAGATGGTTCGTCGGCTCGTCAAGGAGCAGCAGGTCGGGCTTGCGGAGCAACAATTGGCAGAGTGCCACGCGTCGGCGTTCACCGCCCGAGAGACTATCGACCTGGGCTTCGCCCGGCGGACAGCGCAGGGCGTCCATGGCGATTTCTATCGTTCGATCCAAATCCCAGGCATCGGCCGCGTCTATCTTTTCCTGGAGTTCGGCTTGCTCCTCGATCAGCGCGGTCATCTCGTCCGGGTCTTCAACTTCGCCTAGTTTAAGGCTGACTTCTTCGAACCTGTCGACATAGCCTTTTGGCTCCGCCAACCCATCCAAGACGTTCTCGGCAACGGTCTTATCTGGATCGAGTTGCGGTTCTTGGGACAAATAACCCACGGTTGCTCCGTCGGCGGCCCAGGCCTCACCGTTAAATTCGGTTTCAATGCCCGCCATGATTTTCAGAAGCGTCGATTTTCCGGCACCATTATATCCTAACACCCCAATCTTCACGCCGGGCAAGAATGCCAGTGTAATGTTGTTGAGGACTTCACGTCCGACCTGATAGGCCTTGGTCAGGTCCTTCATCACGTAAATATATTGATAAGACGCCATTGAGCTTGCTCCGAACTAACGATGCTGGGGGGAACGGTGGCACTGTTTAACGAATGGGCGGGTTTCAGGCAACATTGCTGCAGTGTGAGCGGTTTACATTTTTCGCTAACGGTGAACCCGCTAGAGTAATGTTAATCAAAGCACAGGTGCCACGATGAACTGCGACTCGATCTTTGCGGAACACGCATACAAAACCGTTCGTGCCGGTCTCATCGGAGCAGGTCAGTTCGGAGCCTCCTTCGTTGGCCAAGTAGTTCGCACGCCGAGCCTTGATATCCCGGTCGTTTGCGACCTTGACGCCTAACGCGCTGCCGCAGTCTTTATCGCCGCAGGTTATGCAGCTGGAGACGTTGTTATTGCAGAGAGCACACCGGTGGCGCTGAAGGCGCTCGAATTGGGAAAAAGAGTGGCAGTCGGGGACGCGGGAATCGTGCCGCAATTGCCCCTAGACATCATTGTTGAGGCGACGGGTAATCCGGAAACAGCCGCCGCAATCGGTACGCTGCATTGGACGAGGGAAAACATCTAGCGATGGTCACAAAGGAGGCCGATTCGGTGATCGGTCTTTTGTCGTGGGCGAAATTGCTCGACCTCGAGGTCGTCTCGGCCGGTAAATCGAGCGAATGCGATTTCATTTATGACCGTGTACACGGCACGGTCCCCTGGCGCGGCGAAGCGATTGCGGTGCCGGACTTCGCTGATGTTTGGTTGATGCCGGAATTTGGCGTCACGGAGACGATCGACGTGCGCAGCGAAATGCTCCGCATGTTTCCGCAGCGTACGGTGCCAGACCTCTGTGAGATGGGGTTCGTGTGCAATCACACCGGCCTACTACCGGATAATCCATCCTTTCACGCCCCGCAGCCAGAACCCTCGAGGTGCCGGAAGTACTCCGCCCGAAGGACGCGGGCGGCATCTTGTCGACACCGGGTACCATCGATGTGTTCAACTGTTTGCGCCGCGCCGACGAACAGAGCTTTGCCGGCGGCATGTTCATTGTCGTCGATTGCACGGATCGGGAGACATGGCAGGTATTGTCGGAGAAGGGCATCCCGGTGAGCCGCAATGGTGGGCAAGGCATGCTGTATAATCCCTCGCTCCTAGGCGCCCGTGTCGATCCTTTCCGCTTGTCTACTGGGACGCGGGACCGGTGCGGCCAAGGTCCGTCACACCGTCGACCTAGTGGCGCGGACCGCGCGCGATTGGAAAGCCGGACAAGCCCTGACGATTACCGACCATCATCACCATGAAGTCGCGGGTCTCGAGCCGCTGTTGCTTTCCGCAGCACCCGCGACGGCTACCAATCCGTTGCCCTATTACATGGCGGTGGGCGGCACACTGACGCAAGACGTGCCTGCCGGGACCGTGATTACCCGCGCGATGGTCGAGGCGCCGAAAGTTCGGTCTTATGGAAGCTGCGCGATGAAATGGATGCGGCCGCGTAGTCTCTAAGCGGGTTTCCTCGGAAGTCTGACCACGCCTTTCCCGAGAATCGATAACTCGTCGTCTTGCTGAAGGGCTTCCTGCTCGATCTCGATAAGGCCGTTGCCATCTTCCTCGTATTTACGAGTGACCTTGCCTTTGATGAACAACAGGTCGCCTTCCGGGTTATGGCGGCGGATTTTCGATTCTGCGCGCACCAGGAAGCCATCGTCGCCCATCCAATTTGTCATGTGATGGGTAAGCCACGAACACCTTTCCGGGCCATAGTCGTATGCGCCCGGCGCACCGACCTCGGTTGCAAAGTCATTCTCCCAATGAACTCGCTCCGGACAATCGGGGATACCGAATTTATTCTCAATCCCAAGGCCCGGGTGTTTGTCGATTTGCTTCCAGGCGATCTTGTTCGCGCGGATATAAAGACCGCCCCAACCTTGGGCGTAGCAAATGAACCCGGTCACCGTCATCGGACCCTTGGCCATGGTCGGCAATTCATCGCCGACACTCACGTCTTCCCAATAGCGGGGCGTGGCACCACGCACTTCCTCTTTGTTATAAAGAGAATAGATCTCCGATAGCTCTTCTGGCGTATAGCGGCGTGGTTCTTTCTCTTTCAGCGCCTCGTATTTGGTGCCTTCCTCGCGCGCGAAGTCGCGGTCGGTCCGGAAGCACCAGCTGTCGGCTTCTGAGAGCAGATCGCCGTCCTGATTATAGAAATTGACGTGATAAATCTGTTGCACCGCGCGGCCGGAAAATCGGGTGTCGTGCACAATGAGGTCCTTGAGCCAGGCTTCGGTTTTGATCTCGTCATTGCGGCGCACCCAATTGTGCCAGGTCCATTCGGCCCCGGCCCACATAGCGTGCACACCTGGAAGACCGCCAACATATCCTGAAATGATCCGGCTACAGGAGAACAGAAACGACGGTAACGCGACGACGTCGCCGAACTCGGTCTCCTTGGCGTAGTCGGGATCACACCACAGCGGGTTATCATCGCCGATGCCGTGGGCATAATGGCGGATATTGTCCCGCGTTGCTTCGTGGCACCAGGGCTCCAGGGTGTTCTCGATCTTGACACCAATCCGTTTGCGGAGGTCGTCCAACGCACCTTCGGTGACTTTGGGGAATCTGCGGTCGTATGAATCACTCATGTCGTTTCGTCTTTCCGTTTGGCTTCGAGATCGCGAAGCGCTTTTCGGTTGACCTTACCGGCCGGTGTTTTCGGTAGCGAATCGGCAAATTCGATCCGCCGGGGATATTCGTGTCTAGCCAACCGCTGTTTCGTGAACTCTTGTAGTTCGGTGGCAAAATTATCGTCTGCCGGACGTGGAGAGACGATGAAGGCCTTGGCGACTTGACCGCGCGCATCGTCTGGGACGGCGATTGCCGCTGCTTCGTCGACATCCGCGTGAGCCAGGAGTGTATCCTCGATCTCCTTGGCGCTCATGGTCCAGCCGGCGGAGATGATGACATCGTCGGCGCGACCATCATGCCACCAATATCCGTCTTCGTCGCGGTGACCGAGATCCTTTATCGAAAACCAACCGTCACGGCGTTTGAGCATGATTTCGCCGACCTGATCGGCCGCGCAGGATTGGCCGTTCGCGTCGTGAATGTCGAGGACGACACCCGGCACCGGTTTGCCGAGAGTGCCCGGGCGGACGTCAAAATCCGTTGCACCTGGATAGCTTGCCAGGACGACGCCGACTTCCGTGGTGCCGTAGATGCTGCAGACTAGCACACCGAACGTCTGTTCGACCCAGGTTTCGGTATCACTGTCGATCGGCTCTCCGGTGAAGGATAGCTTCTCGATACGGCTATCGTCCGCTGGGCCGCATCCGGCATTTTTCATCATGCGGTAATGGGTCGCCGCCGCTGACAAATTGGTGATACCCATCTCCTGAATGGCATTAAACAGGGTCTTGGCATCGAAGCGTCCCGCGTAACTGGCAATCTCAACCCCCATGGCCATAGGTGCCAGTGTGCCGTGCCAGAGGCCGTGGCCCCACGCGGGCGACGACGGGCACATATATCGATCGCCAGGGCGCACACCGGTGGCGTAGAGAGCAGCGATTATCACCGTGACGATGGCGCGGTGGCGATGCTTCACCGCTTCGGGCAATTCTCGGGTCGTGCCCGAAGTGTATTGGTACATCGCCATGTCATCGGCGCTCGTATCTGGGGTGAAGGCGGTCGATTGCGTCTGAAGGGTTTTGAAAAAGCCCTCGTCAACGAGGACTGTTCGAACACTCCCTTCGAGTTGCGCTTCATGGGCGAGGTTTTCAGTCGTTAACAGAAATTTGGGATCGCAATCTTGTAAGCGCAACCGTAACCCATCGGGGCCAAACAGCGTGAACAACGGCACCGCGACGGCGCCCATTTTCATCGCGCCGTAAAGACTGAGATAGAAGGCGAGTGACGGCTCCAACATAATCGCGATACGATCGCCCGTTTGAACGCCGTCGGCGATGAGCCAATTCGCGAACCGGTTCGACCAGTCGCGCAGCTCGCCGAAGGTCGCCGACTCGTAGGATCCATCGTCTCGTGCAACGCGGATGGCGGTGCGATCCGGTGCGTGCCGGTCGATGCATTCGTGGCCGATGTTCAATTGCGCGCGGTCGCCGTCGAACAGATCCCACAGCGCATCCTTGGAAAAGTGACGATGCGCTTCCGCGTATCCCGTCATGTCAGTCAATCGTGCCATTGCAGAGTGTCGTTTTAGATTGGTGGGTGCCTGAACGCATGCTAAAAGGCGGGTCCCGTCAGGATTTATGACAACGGACCTTTTCCGCAAGTGAGACCGTATTTTTATCGGGCAATGGCGACCTGCCGACGCCTTTTCTATTTACTCATCCGCACCCGCCTTGATGAGGCTCATACGGCAGCGTACAAGTTGCGGACACGGCAACTGATCGGGGCGTCCTGTTCGCATGGCATTATCCTTTCCTATCCGAAATCTGGGCGCACTTGGGTCGAATCGATGCTATCACGCCTGTATGTGCGGCGTTTTGGTCTGCCGGATACGCGGATTTTGGATTTTCAAGAAGACCGTGAGGAACTACCGGGCCTGCCTTATTTCTTCTTCACCCATGACTACGCCCATGTGACCCACGGCCAGTGGCTTATTCCGCAGCGCCGTAGACGTCGTCATTTTCGCGCGACACCGACCGTCTTTATCGTGCGCTATCCGATCGACACCGCCGTTTCGATGTATTTCCAACAGTCACGTCGGGAACGAAATCTCGATCAAGTCGATATATACGAATTCGTCACAACCCATCGGGGCGGGTTGGAGACCATCATCGAGTTCATGAATTTTTGGGCGCGTGAATTACCCCAAATTCGCAAATATAAGATCGTCCGTTATGAGGACCTTTCCTCCGACGCCTACCAATCCTTTGGCGAGATCGCCCGTTTTTTCGATCTCGATTTCGAGGACGCGGATATTCGTGAAGCGGTCGAGTTTGCTTGCTTCGACAATCTGCAGCAGATGGAGAAGGACGGTAAGCTGGCTGATTGGCGGTTTTCGGAATCCTGTGTCGAGGATCAAGACGACATGAAAGTGCGACGAGGCAAGGTCGGCGGCTACAAGGATTACTTCGATGAAGCGCAATGCAGGGAACTCGAAGGAATCGTCGCGGAAACCCTTGATCCGGTCTATGGTTACTAATGTCCGCCGACCGGATCAAGGATGGAATGGGTATGCGTTACATCGCTTTGACGGTTTTGGGTTTCGTAATAGTTCTTTGTCCTTTAGCGCTTTGGGTCGCCTGGACGGATACGATTTTCTACGGAATTCGGCGTGGCCTTTTGCGCCATTTTTCTGGTCGACAACATGGGCTCGCAGAATGATTCTGGCTGATTGTGGCTGGGCGGTATTTTTAACTTTGAACGAATGAGGGGTTTTGATGCGCGTCTGTAGTTATCTTGAGAATGGTGAGCGTCGACTGGGTTTGCTGAACAGCGGTGCGGTGGTTCCGGTGGCGGCATTGGACGCCGCGATGCCGCATGAATTGAGCGATATCCTGCGCAGAGAAGGTGGGCTCGACGCGCTCAAGGCATTGGACGCCAAGGCTAAAGCATCAGACGGCATGTCGCTCGCAGCGCTGACGTTAGACCTGCCGGTACGGGGTTCCGGCAAGATATTCTGTCTCGGTCTGAATTATGCGGCCCACGCGGCGGAAGGTGGTCACGCGAAGCCCGAATATCCTTCGTTTTTCATGCGCGGTGAGACGTCGTTCACGGCACCTGGTCAACCCATCGTTCGCCCGCGCCTCTCGGAGCAGCTCGACTACGAAGCGGAACTGACTCTCGTCATCGGCAAGAAAGCGCGCCATGTCTCTAGCGAGAATGCGCTCGATTACATCGCTGGGTATACCTGCGCAAACGAGGGGTCGGTGCGGGAATATCAGCGTAAGACCTCGCAATGGACCATCGGTAAGAACTTCGATCTCAGCGGTTCCATGGGGCCGTTCTTTGTTTCCGCTGATGAGGTGCCGCCAGGCGGCAAGGGGCTGAAGATCGAATGCCGCCTCAATGGTCAGGTGATGCAAAGCGCGAATACCGATAGCATGCTTTGCGGCGTGCCGATGGCGATCGAGCTGTTAAGCGCGGTCCTGACCT
This sequence comes from uncultured Rickettsiales bacterium, assembly GCA_963968305.1. Lineage (GTDB taxonomy): Bacteria > Pseudomonadota > Alphaproteobacteria > UBA8366 > UBA8366 > UBA6544. The sequence goes on from CAXAGK010000056.1 coordinate 12,283, forward strand.
TGGAGCCGGGCGACTTGATACTGACCGGTACACCGGAAGGTGTGGGCCATGCCCGCACCCCACAAGTCTGGATGAAGCCCGGCGACATGGTCGAAGTGGAGATAGAGGGGATTGGATTGTTGCGGAATTCGATCGTGGCAGAAGACTAACCATGAAAGAGATTTCTGGCATCAATCACGTAGGTCTTCGGATCCGGGATTTGGCGCGTAGCCGAGCATTCTATGAAAAACTGGGTTTCGAGTTCATCATTGGGCCGATCGGTCCGGAGCCGGTCGCCGTCATGGAACATCTGTCCGGTGTGAACATCAATTTTATCTTGAACGCCAGCAACGATGCTTCCGGCGATAACATCCTGATGGACGTACCGGCGAAACACACGGGTTATACTCATATGGCTCTCGAAATAAGCGACAGGGAGTCGGTGAAACAGCAACTTACCAAGGCCGGAGTATCGATCACCGAGACGGTCGAGCTTCCGGATGGCGCGGTGTTCTTCTTCATCCGTGACCCTGACGGGAATGTCATCGAGTTCCATCAACCGCGGTAGCCGTCTCAGGTGGATTGAATTGCACGAATGATTGGGGAAGAAGATGGAACCCGTCACCGCAAACTAGAATAGGATGCGCCCGATTGCGGAAACCATCTG
>CAXAGK010000057.1:0-12742 GCA_963968305.1 uncultured Rickettsiales bacterium
AAATCTCATGAATCACTCCCCAGAATGGGGTTACATACCATGATATGGCCGTTTAGGAATTCACAACCGCGAGATCGTCTTGATCGGCGGCGTTATAGTTCGCGTCATACCACCATGTCATATAGTTGCTATAGGTGATAGGCGGGAACCGCGCCGGGTGCTCGGTGTCGATGCAAGTCGGCAAACAGTCAATAAGCGTGTCGAGGTGTGGGCCGAGGAAGAACGGTATCGCATATCGGTGTTGGTCGACCGGCGGCAGAGCTCGGTGCGGGGTCGAGAGATAACGGCCATTGGTCCAGCGGTGTAGGGTGTCGCCGGTGTTAACGACAAAAGAATTTGGCACATGCGGAACGTCCTGCCACGCGCCTGGTTTCGTCGCGATTTGCAGACCGGGAACGCCGGATTGCGGCAGAAATGTCATGAAGTTCACATCTGTGTGCGGTGCGATGCCATAGAGCCCGTCTTCCCGGTCCACTGGTGGGTAGTGCGATAGTCGGAAAGAGAACTGACTTTCCCCAAAGGCGGTACTAAAGAATTCTGCATCGAGATCGAGCGATAGGGCGAGCGCAGGCAGCAAACGCTTGGTCATGACGTCGACCGCATCGGTAAATTCGATGACCGTCTCGCGAAAGCCAGGCAGATTGTCCGGCCATTGATTGGGACCGGCAAAGCGGCGATCCGCCAGCAGCAAGGGATCGTTCGCGGAGCGTTCTCGTTTCAAGAAAAAGGCTTCGTTGGCGTCCGGTTTCACCGATTTCTCGCTGACACGCGACGTGCGGACGTTGTAACGGCCTTCGGCCATATAGCCGTTATTGTGCGCGTTCATGCGCAGAGCGTGTTTTGTTTCCATCGGTTGGTCGTGGAAGCGTTTGGCTTCGGTGAAGGTACGCTCGATCAAGTCTTGCGGGACGCCGTGATTGACGATGATGAGGAATCCGGTCTCCTCGAGCGCACGATTAAGTAGTGGTGCGATCTCGAGCGCGCCCGCGAGGCCGTTCTTCAACGGCGCTAGATCGATCAAGGGGATTTCAGTCTGCACGCGAAACTCTCCGTCTCTCAGATCAAAATTGTGCGTCCTTGCCGGTCGGCAGACAAGCGTCTTAAGTTGTGGCTTCGCATTTAGAGGGAGAGGGATGATGAGTGATTTGGAAGCCAGCCGGGGTCATGCGGTGGTAATGCAGCCGGGCGAGGGGCCATCATATTGGCAGCCGAAACCAGCTAACGGATTCTCCAGTCCGAAGCTGTATCCGGAGCTGACCAAATTTGGTGGATTCTCGATGGGCTATCAATCCATCGCGCCGAACAGCAATATCCGATCCCATTCCCATACTGATCAGGTAGAATTGCAGATTTGTTTCTCAGGTCGGGGCCATGTGGATGTCGACGGGGAGCGCCATGAGTTGGTGCCGGGCACCGCGTGTTTTCTCGGGCCGGATGTGGTGCATGAAATTTTCAACGATGGCGACGAGGATTTGGTCCAGCTCTGGGTAATCGGCCCGGCCGGGCTCGAAGATTTCTTCAAGTCAATCGGGCGCGACCGGGCGCGTGGCGACGCGACGCCGGCGCATTTCGAACGCCCGGAAGGTGTCCGTGCTGTTGAGCAGGCGATGGGGTTCGATAAGATCGACGGCAATTAAGCGCTACTGCCCTTGCGCAATTGCAGCACGGTGAGCACGGCGAGCCCGTACATCACGGCTGTGGCTAGGAATACCCAGCGGTATTCACCACCGTCCATCATCCAACCGAAGATGATTGGACCGATCGCGCCGCCGAAATCGAGCCCGGAATAAACGAATCCGAAGGTCTTACCGGAGGCGCCCATAGGGGCGGCTCCCTTCACCAGAATATCGCGGGACGGCTGTGAGACGCCACTGCAGAACCCGACGCCGCAAAAGAGCACGATGATCGTGACCATCGATAAGTCGAACCAACCGATGCATGCCATGAGAACGGCGGCGAGTGCGAGGCTGCCGCTGGCAATAGTCGCGGGATAGCGGAACTGGTCCGCCAATTCACCGCCGATCAGAATGCCGACGGCGCTACCGCCGAGATAAGCCGTGATGCCCGCCGCTGCCAGATAGAGAGGCGCGTTGTAGATTTCAACCAAGGCGGTGACGGAGAAGCTTTGCAGCCCTGCCAGCGCCCCCGCCGCCAATGCGAAGTAAAAGAAGGCGGCGACCAAAGGCTTGTTGGTGAGGAGACCTTTATAAAACGCTGCGTCAGCGCTTTGGCCGCTTTCCCTCTCGGCCTTTGCCGTCGTGCGAGGCATCTCAAGAGCCGCGCGAAACCGGTAGATGATGAGAGCTACGCCGAGGCCGAGCAATCCGGCGACCACCAAACCGGCACGCCAACCCGCGATGCTGGCAATGCCGTAATAGACGATGACGGGGGCGAGGAAATACCCGCAGGTGCCGCCGAAACCATGCAGTCCGAAGGCCCGGCCGAGGCGACTGGGGTGTACCTTGGCAGAGAGAATCGACAAATCCGCAGGATGGAAAACGCAATTGCCGAGGGCGGCCAGCACCGCGAGTGGGATGAACACCCAATAGGCAGGCACGAAGCCCATCAACAACACGGCGGAGGACATGGTGACGATGCCAAACAGCATCAGTCGGTCGCCGCCATATCGGTCGACCAAAATGCCGACGAAAGCTTGGCAAAGGCCCGAGACGCCGTAGAACACCGAGATGATCAGCCCTAACGCCGTGTAACTGACGCCGAATTCCTCTTTTAACAATGGAAACAGGGGTCCCAATATCACCTGGTAGAAATGCGAAAGCAGATGCGCGAGGGCGACGAGGCCGATGACCAGCGTGTCGGAGCGTTCCGCAAGATGTGGCGCGGTCATTGGCAAACCCATGGGTGAGAAAAATAAAGAAGCGGTGTTCTACATAGGTATATAAAACCTTCGCGCTTCCCAAGGGGGATTTTTTCATTAAGGTCGCGGACACGGATTTTGCATCGTTTAGGAGAGAAGCATGGCCGAGAACATTAAAGTCCAGACCGTCGCGCATGTCGTCTTCGAAGGGTTCACTACGCTGGACATGTACGGTCCGGTTCAAGCCTTCGCGAGCTGCCGCGTGCCGGATGGCGACGGCGGATGGCTGCGCTATTTCAACCAGTTCACCATGGGCGATACAGCGACCGGCATGAAGTCCGGTGAAGGGCCGACGACAACGGCGGATTACTGTTTCGAGGATGCGCCGGATTACGATATCTTGCTGATCCCTGGTGGATTTGGCACCCGCGCCGTGGTCTCTGACGACGCTTTGTTAAAAAAAATTGCGGCGATGAGCGCCAAAGCGAAAGTCACCGCGACCGTATGTACCGGCTCCGCCGTGCTGGCGCGGACCGGCTTGCTCGACGGGCGACCCGCCACCTCGAACAAGGTGGCGTGGGATTGGGTGCTGGAGCAGGGGCCGAACGTCGATTGGAAGCGCCGGGCGCGCTGGGTCGATGACGGCGATATCGTCACCTCGTCTGGCGTCTCCGCCGGGATCGATATGGCGTTGGATTTGATTGCGCGTTTGCACGATGAGGAGACAGCAGTCAATTCGGCGCGGTTCATGGAATACATCTGGAACCGCGATCCGTCGAACGATCCGTTTGCCTGAAATGGCAAAACTGACGCGCAGCGACCTGACAGGAAAGGCACAGACCGTCCTCGGGTTGATCGATCCGGCGGAGCTTGGACCGACCCTGATGCACGAGCATCTGCTTTGGGATATCCGCACGCCGAAGATGCAGGCGGACCCGGACCAGGGGCCGGAAATCGATCTCTGCAATTGCTGGCACGTGAATTACGGGACAAGGGGAAAGGTGCCCCGCAACTTAGTTCTATTCGACCGGGAAATCGCGACCAAGGAAGTCGTGGAAATGCGGGCGGCCGGCGGGCGCACGATCGTGGAGTTGACCGTTGGTGGGTTGAAGCCCGATCCGGAAGGCTTGGTCGGGATATCAGCAGCGACGGATACCCACATTGTAATGGGATGCGGCCACTATGTGGACGAATACCAAGACCCGGCGAACCGGGATCGTTCCGTTGACGATTTCGCGGCGGAGATGATTGCGCAAATTTATGAGGGAGCATGGGGTAGCAATGTCTGCGCCGGATTGATTGGCGAAATCGGCTGCCAATCGCCTTGGACTGATCTGGAGAAGCGGGTCATGGAAGGCGCCTTGATCGCGCAGAAGGAAACCGGGGCCGCGCTCAACGTGCATCCCGGACGCGATGCGGGCCAGCCGCAGGAGGTGGCAGAGTTCGTGGCTGCGCACGGCGGGGACATGTCGCGCCTCATCATTAGCCATATCGATAGAACCGTTTTCGATGACGAGCGCTTGTTTCGTTTGGCGGATACCGGATGTGTGATTGAGCTCGATCTTTTTGGGCAGGAGCAGTCCTTCTATGCATTGAATTTCAAGGTCGACCTGCCAAACGATGCGGAGCGCTTGCGCTGGATCAGACGGCTAATCGAACGCGGACACCTCGACCAAATCGCGATCTCGCACGATATCTGTTACAAGACGCGGCTTTCGACCTTCGGGGGGCATGGTTACGGCCATATCTTTGAGAACGTGTTGCCAATGATGCGGCGGCGCGACTTCTCGGAAGCGGAGATCGAGCGCATTACGGTGGAGACGCCGAGACGACTGCTAACGTTTGTTTGAGGGGATAAGACAATGGGAAGATCACAAGAGCTACAAACATTCATAGACGCGACGCGCGATGCATTCGCCGCTTCGGACGCGAATGCCGATGCCCTGGCCGTGGCAGGCAAGATTTTCGGCGCCGCGAACGCCGCGTCCGGCGAAGAAGCAACGCCTGATCCGCTCCAAATGCCGGCCTGCGAGAATCTCGACGATGCCTTGCAGCGCGCGCGGGAGGAAGACGGACCCGTAGCCGAGCTCGCGAGCGCCTTGGCGGAAATCGCGCCGCGCCTGATGTGGGTGACCCGTCCCAATGGCGCAAATGACGACGACACCTTTAAAGCGCGTCATGCCAATGCGGTGGTTATCGGCGAGGGGGGCTTGGAAGCCCGCAACGACATCCGCATCGGCATGAGCCTATTAGCGCCGGAGACGCGCTATCCGGATCACCGGCATCCGCCGGAGGAAATCTACACGGTGCTATCGCCCGGCGAATGGAAGCAGAACTCGGAGGGCGAGTTCCGCGCACCCGGCATCGGCGGGTTTGTCCATAACATTCCAAATATCATCCACGGTATGCGCGCGACGGACGTGCCCTTGCTCGCAGTATGGAGCCTGTGGATGGGAGATAACGCATGAGCCTTAAATCACCGAACGACCTGAGGATCACTCATCATTACGCTGATCTTGGTGAAGTATTGCTGCATTACGTGACCGCGGGCGAGGGGCCGCCGGTGGTGCTGATCCACGGCTACCCGCAGACATGGTGGGAATGGCGACATCAGATACCGGCTCTGGCGGAAAAGTATACCGTGATCGCGCCGGATATGCGTGGCCTCGGCGACAGTTCGCGCCCGGCGTCGGGCTACGACAAGAAAACTATCGGCAATGATATATGGCGCGTGGTGAACGAAGTTCTCGGCCATGAGAGCTTCTATCTCGTGGGGCACGATTGGGGCGGGCCGACGGCTTATGCAATCGCAGCGGCGCATCCGGAAGCGGTGAAAAAGTTGGCCATTATCGATGTGCCGATCCCCGGCTGTGGTGGCGATTTCTCGCAAGGTGGTCGGCGTTGGCATCATCAGTTCCATATGACGCCGGACCTGCCGGAAGCGCTTACTGCGGGGCGGGAGGATATCTATCTAGCTTGGTTCTATCGCACCTTTGCCTATCGCCCAGACGCCATTGACGCGGATGATTTGGCTGAATATGTGCGCACGTATTCCCAACCAGGTGCGATGCGTGCTGGGTTCAGTCTCTATCGGGCGGCGGCGCAAGATGTCGTCGACAATCAAGCCAATATCGCGCACCAGAAACTTCCGATGCCGGTGCTGACCGTATCTGGCGGGACCAGTTATCCCCACGGCCGTGGCCGTGGTCCGGAGACGGAAGACTCTTTGAAGCGTGTTGCAGTCGACGTGCGCAGCGAAGTGGTGCCGGATTGCGGTCATTTCGTGCCTGAGGAAGCGCCGGAGTTTCTTAACTCCCGGTTGCTCGATTTCTTTGGCGAAGGCGAGTGAGGAAAGTTTAATGAAAACGCTTCGCGTCAACGATTACGACATGGCCTATCTCGACATTGGGCAGGGATCGCCTTTGGTCTGCGTACACGGCTCGCTGAATGATTTTCGAGCCTGGATGGCGGTATTGAGCCCTCTGTCGTCGAACCACCGATTAATCGTCCCGAGCCTCCGTCATTATTTCCCCGAGCAGTGGGACGGCCAAGGCGGCAAGTTCAAAATGGCGCAGCATGTGGACGATGTGATCGCTTTTGTCGAAGGGCTGGGTTTGGGCCCCGTCGACCTGCTTGGCCATTCCCGGGGCGGTCATCTCGCGTTTCGAATGGCGCTGAAGCGCCCGGACCTGATTCGTAAGCTGGTTTTGGCGGAGCCGGGTGGCACGCTTGAGGATGCGCTGATGCCGGACAATGCCGATGACGGAGCGCCGGCGGCGGGCTCACGGGCGCATGTGGCGCAAGCGTCGGAGAAAATCGCGGCAGGCGATCTCGAGGGCGGGTTACGCGCATTTATCGATGGTATTAACGGGCCCGGCGCCTGGGATGTTCTACCGGCGGCGGATCGGCAAATGCGGGAAGATAATGCGTATACCCTGTTGGCCCAGATTGACGAAGGCCGCCAGCCTTATACACGGGCGGAAGCGGAAGCCGTCTCGCTACCGACCCTGTTCGTCGGGGGCGCTGATACGCCCGGTTTGCTGCCAATCGTTCTGCGCGCGTTGGCAGCTCATGTGCCGGGTGCGAAGACGGTCATCATTCCCGACGCCGGGCACAGTATGTTCCGACAACAACCAAAAGCGTTCTGCGATGCCGTGCTACCGTTTCTGGACTAGGAGAAAACCTTAGTGCTGATTGGGAAATCCCGGATGAGAAGAACCCCGCTCCTCGCGTAGTATCCGCACATCACATAAGAGCAGCCGAATGACGACGATAGGCCTCGCTCAAAGCACCTTGCGGAGTACTGAACTTGACAAAACTATCGGCGGTGTTTCTCCAGAAGACCCGATCTCTAAAATCTGCCCATATAGGTGCCTTGTTCCTTGCCTCCCTGCCGTCTGCTGTGTCCGCGGAATCGTTTGACGATACGGTCGACGCCGGATTGGACGCCATCCTGATGGGTGAATTCAATACCCTCGTCGATTATCTGCAGTTCAAGAAAGCCGAAAACGATCTGATGGCGATCTATGTGCTCGGCGTCATGCACGAGCACGGAACTCTCGTATCGTAAGATTTTCAGGCAGTGGCCAAACTGCATCTTCAATCGGCGACGCTCGATTGCGTCGAAGCGAAAATGGCGATAGGCGTTTTAAAGCGTAAAATCGCGGCGCGCTGAAACGAAGTGTCTGGTCCGTTTTAAGTTTTCTTAATCTCTAAAGTGATTCTCGCACCGCGCGCGCGCCGGCAACCATGGCCTGCATCTTCTGCCGCGCAAGATAGCGCGGCAGGGCGGAGAAGCCGCAATCTCCAGTAATGGTCAACTTCTCGGGTGGCATGAATTCCAGACAGCGTCGAATACGCGCAGCGACATCTTCCGCACTCTCCAAATGGAAATTCTTTACGTCGACGACCCCGGCTGCGATCTCGAATTTGTCGGATAGGGGGCCCAGCAATTCGATGTCGGCCATCTGCCGGTTGGCGAATTCCAAGACGAGCTGATCGCAGTTCAATGCTTCCATCGCGCCCATGATCCGGTCGAACCGCCGATCCGCGAAGGGCCGGCCCGCGTTGTTGCCGAAACAGACATGCACGCCGACCTTGCCAGAGAATCCATCTGCGGTGCGATTGATGAGCGCGGCGGCATCCGACAGGTCGAGACCCAAGGGCGGGTGCGGCAATGCGGGCTCGTCGAGTTGGATATAAGTGGCACCGGCATCGGCCAGGGCGGCTAGTTCGTCGCGCACCATGGTGACGATCTCATCCAGGACGTCGGCGGTATTGCGGCGGCCGGTCTGCAACGGCATGGCGAAGGTCAACGGCCCTGGGATCGCGACCTTCAGTACCCGGTCGGGAGCCAGGTCACGCAGTGCCTTGAAATCCTCTAAAACGCCGAAACCGTTCGGAGCGCGTATCTGGTCGATGGTCTCGAAATGTGGCGCCATGTCGTAGCCGGGAACACCGATCTTTCGGTCCGGCATAATCCGGTTCAATCCCTCGACTTGGTCGAACATCTCATAGACAAAGCGTTGGCGGCGTAATTCGCCGTCGGTCAAGATATCGATACCGGCATCGATTTGGTCGGAGATCGCGATCCGCGTTGCGTCGTCGAGCGCCTCCCGGATATCCGCTTCACCGGCAGATCCGTCGCGCATTTTCTGCCGGAACGCGATGAACCAACCAGGTGCGGCGTAGCTGCCGACACCCATCGTCGGTAAGAGGGGCAGATCTTTCATCAGATGTCCTCTTCCGTCCTGACTTAAAGAAACTTCGGCATCACTTTCTCGGTGAACGTCACAAAGGAATCGTGGCTAAGGGGTGCGATCATCAAATATTCCAGCGGCAATGTTTCTTCCATCTCTTGAAGTTCATCGATCACCTTGGCGGGATCGCCGCAAATCGCTACCTCGTCGACATACTTAGCGACCGGGTCGCCGCCGTCCCGGATGGTTTTGTTGATGGCATCCAATTGCATAGTCTTCTGGCCGCCGGCATCCGTGCCATAAATGTTTTCTTTCTTGCGCAGGTAGGAGCCGAACATGAACTCCGCGCCGCGCCGCCCCACTTCCGTTGCTTTCTCGGCCGTGTCCGCCATGGCGAGTGTACGCGCCATGGGAATATCCCGCCCTTTGACCGGATGGCCGGCATCGGCAAGTTTGCCTTCATAATGTTTGCGCTTTCCGGCGATTTCCGCGTGTGTGGCATGCGGATCCATCATGATTGAAAAGCCCTGCTCCCCCGCCCAATCGAGGGCGTTCTCCGACGAGGCGGCGATCCAAACCGGCATCGGATCCTGGCGCGGTTTTGGTAGCACTTCGACATCTTCGAAATTCCAGAACTCGCCTTTGTAGCTGAACTTATCGTTGCGCCAGGCTTCAAGCACGATCTCGACAGCCTCGCGGAACCGGGCGTAACTCTCTTTCGGCTCAACCCCGAAGATACGGTGCTCGGTCGAATCGAAGCCGCGTCCTGCCCCCCAGTTCACGCGGCCGCCGGAAAGTTGATCCAACAATGCCACTTCTTCCGCCAAGCGCAGCGGATGGTAGAAGGATGCCAGCGAGATCGCAGTGCCGATGCGGATGTTCTTCGTATGGGCTGCGATGTGGGTTCCCATCATGTGGACAGAGGGACATACGCTGTAGGTGCTGAAATGGTGCTCGGCTAACCAGACGGCGTCGTAACCGCTCTCATCCATCATCCGCATGCGATCGAAGGCGCGGTCGTAGACGACTTCCAACGGATTGCGCCGGCCGGGCCAGCTGAAGAATTGTAATACGCCAAATTTCACAGGCTGTTCCTTTTGCGTGTCTTGTAGGCTTAAGCGTAGCCGAATTTCTTTTCCATGTCGGTGATGGCGCCGTCGGCAATTTCGACAATGCGGTCGACCTCGTCTGCCGTAATACAGAGCGGCGGCGACAGTGAGATGACCGAAGCCGCGCGCGTAAGCAGATTGCGCGAGAGCAAACCGTCGCCGAGAGTTTTGATCTCTTCGCCGGATTCCGAAAACTTCTCTTTCGTACCCTTATCCTTGACCATTTCAACCCCGGCAATGAGGCCGAGGCCCCGCACGTCACCGACCGTCGGATGGCTTCGCAGTTCCTCCAGACCCTTCAACAACCGGGCGCCCATCTTGGCCGAATTATCAACCAACCCCTCGCCTTCGATGATGTCAATATTGGCCATTGCCGCGGCACAGGCGACAGCGTGACCGCCATAAGTCAACAGGTGGGAGAGTTTGTTGTCGCCCTCGAACGCTTGCATGACATGGGGGCGGCACATCACGCCGCCGATCGGCGCGTAGCCGCTGGAGAGGCCTTTCGCCATGGTCATGATATCGCCGACCAAATCCCAATGGTTGGAGGCGAACATCTTACCCGTGCGTCCAAAACCGTTGATGACCTCGTCTGTGATCAACAGCGCGCCGTGCTTGTCACAAATTTCACGAAGGCGAGTCCAATACCCATCCGGCGGAATGACAATGCCGTTGGAGGCGGAGATCGGCTCGGCGATGACGGCGGCGACGGTCTCCGGGTTTTCGTATTCGATCATTTGGCCGATTTGATCGGCGCAGAGCAGATCGCAACTTGGGAAAGTCGCTCGAAAATCACAACGGTAGCAGTTCGGCGGCGAGGCATGTAGGACCCCCGGCATGAATGGGCTGTGATAAGGGTCGCTCACTTGCCGCGTGCCGCTGACGCTCATCGCCGCATAGGTACCGCCGTGATAGGAGCCACGCCGCCCGATAACCTTCTGCCGTTTTGGTTGGCCATTGTGATAGTGATATTGCCGCGCGATCTTGATCGCGGATTCAACGGCTTCCGACCCGCCGGAACAGAAGAACGCAGTGGTCTGGTCGCCAGGCGTAATCTCCGCGAGGCGCGTCGCCAGTTGAATCGCGGGGATCGTGGTGGCTTGGGTCGAACTGGCATAGGCGAGGGTGCCCGCCTGGCGCGCCATCGCGTCGCCGATCTCTTGACGGCCATGGCCGACATTGACCAACCAGAGCCCCGCCAACGCATCGATATACTCGTTCCCGTCGATGTCCTTGACCATCACGCCTTTGCCTTCAACGAGGATTTTCTTTCCGGAATCCTCAGCCAAGGCGTGGAAGGGAGAGCCGTGCATCAGGATGTGTTCGTTGCCTGCCGCCTTTAGAGCGGCTTCGTTCGAAAGTGCCTTCACGTCGGCCATGGGGCGAGTTCCTATCGGTTAGGCGGTAAACCGCCGGATAACGTTCTCCATAATGCGGGAGATGTTGTTGTCGTAATTATCATGCGACAGCGATCCGCAAAATGTAATGGATCCGACTGAGAAGACCGCGCCACCACCGGGGCAATCAAAATAGATCATGTCGGCGCGGACCAGCTCTTCGTGGCTATCCCCGGGGATCGTGGTGTCGTTGGTGAGCATTTCCTCGGGCACTAACTTGAAATGGTTTTGTGGACTTTCCGACGTTGCCAGAATGACGGCGTTGGGTGGCGTGCCGAGGCGATGATCGGCGCGGTCCAACTCGAATCCCGCAGCCCCGCCGCCCGAAAGGCCGAAATCTCCGATGACCCGGTCGGGCACGCCCTGGAAAATCCAATTGGTCTCCAGTTTATCGGCCCCGGGTCGGCGGCTGTAATAGGTGCCCTGAAACTTTCCTTGTGAGGAGAACCCGAGGCCGCAGAGCGCCTGTGGTGGCCGCCCGTTGCGCCGCCACAGGCCACCGTATTCACCGTCGAACGCGTGATAATATTCACCGGGCTCAGCCGCCCAGGCTCGAATGCCGTCTTCTGCCCGACGGACTTCGATAATGCCGTCCTTCTCCGGGTGCAGCGCCACCCGCCAATAGAACCCATTACCGCCGAGATACATCAGCTTGCCGCCGGTATCGCGATACTCGGTCAAGGCGTCGAGGGTCTCCGCTGTATGATATTCCGGATGGCTGCAGGTTGTGACAGCCTTATAGGGCTTCAACAGGTCCGCACCTTCGTGGTGCAATTCCCAATCGGTGATAGTGTCGTAGGGGATGCCCTTTTCCTCAAGCCAATCGAGCAGATGCGTGTCTGCCGGCAAATGTCGCAAACCCGATCCGTGCTGGTCGTAGATCGGAAAGAATCCGGGCCGCACGTTCAACATCGGCCTGTGCCAAGAAACATTGCAGATGCCGGAGCCGTCAGTGTGAAAGTTATAGGTCGAGAGGCCGAATTCCCGATGCTCATACGGATTATGGGGGAAGGCGCCCCATTCCTTGGCGCGACGGGTCCAGGTGCTGTCAAAATCGCGCCGCGCCTGATTGCCATAAATGGTATAGGTAAATGTTGGGATGATGACGCAGAGATCGGCTGTTTGTTTGCCCTTCGGCGGACAGACGACGAAGGGCAGGATTTCCCAATCGTCACCTGACTGCAGCCGTGCGCCGTAAAGTCCGGTCTTTAGGCCGTCCGGTACCGTGAAGGAAAAATCTGTCTCCCAGTTGCAGTCAGCGATGTCGTCATCATGGAAGTGAATGGCACCATAGGTCTCCGGCGCATGCTGCCACCGCATTTCCTCGGCCTGCCAGTTCGAGCCGGTCATGGCCCGGGCCGGGGCATTGTGGACATATCCATGCAGTCCGAGCGGTCCCATATCGATCACGCGGGTTGTCGAAATGCCGCTGCTGAAATCCCATCGGGCCGAGAGGTTCGTCTCCTTCACGGATGGGTCGATGGCAGCGCCGAATATGGTTGGTGCTTCGATCTTACCGTTGAAATGCCCGGAAACCGGCTCGCCACCCAAAGCGGCTATCAGGATTGGCGCGTCGGCCTCGATCGCCGCTTCTCCGTCCAATGTCGTCGATTGTCTGACGGTCGATGAGGCCGGTCCGGTGAGTTCCTGTTGGCCGACGAAGACCTTGCCCGTGGAGGCGTCGATGCTGCCCCAGACTTTGTACCATGTGCGTTCGCG